>JAUNDK010000133.1 GCA_030526115.1 Clostridia bacterium | reverse complement strand
TGTAGAAATCTATAGCCTCATCAATGCCGCTGTCAAAGAGAAGTTTTCCTTGTCTCATCACCATTCCTCTCTTGCAGAAGGATTTGGCCACATTGGTTGAATGGGTCACAAACAGGAATGTCACATCCTCTTCTCCCACTATCTTATTAATTTTATCGAGACATTTCTTTTTAAACTCGCTGTCTCCCACCGAAAGAGCCTCGTCCACAATGAGAATCTCAGGTTTGATGCTCACGTTTATGGCGAAGCCCAGTCTGGCTTTCATACCGCTTGAATAAGTTCTGACAGGCTGGTCGATATAATCGTTCAGATCTGCGAATTCCACGATTTCAGGTTCAAGCTTCTTTATCTCATCGTTAGTCATGCCGAAAAGCTGTCCTCTGAAATATATGTTTTCTCTGCCGGTAAATTCCGGGTCAAATCCTGCAGTAAGCTCCAGCAGTGCGCTTACTCTGCCGTTTACCGTTATTTCTCCCGTAGTTGGATAAGCGACACCGGTAATCATCTTAAGTATAGTGGATTTTCCGGCGCCGTTTTTACCGAACAGTGCTACAGACTCACCCTTTTCAATTTTAAACGAAAGGTTATTTACAGCCACTTTCTTTTTGTATGAAGCTAATAACCTGAATATAGACTTAAAACTTTGTCTGTCGCTCTTATAAAGCTTGTATGCTTTAGTCACATTTTTAAATTCAATTACTGTATTATTCATCTGGCCTCCCCTTTTCCTCTAGAGAATGTCCGGAATTTCCTTTTTTAGCCGTCTGTATGCCCATACAGACAGTAATACCATTATCACGTAGACGATGGCAAAGTTAACAAGCTGCTGCCATTCTTCCCAGAACCAGACCTGCTTGATAAATGCGTTCCTGTAACCGTTTG
The DNA here is from genome assembly GCA_030526115.1 of Clostridia bacterium. Lineage (GTDB taxonomy): Bacteria > Bacillota > Clostridia > Oscillospirales > Acutalibacteraceae > SIG603. Next base: position 952 of record JAUNDK010000133.1, on the reverse strand, counting down.
CAATGATAGTCACCGGGTTAAACAGAAGAATGCTTCTTATTACCTCGTTGTCGATAGTTGATGCATCATAGAGGATGCCTGACATCCAGAACAGTGCCTGTGTCAAGGATTTCACCAGATTGAGGAAGTCTTTGCTTATAGCCGAAAGGAGACCCGAAAACAGCCCCCATGAGGTGAAAAACAGGAACATAAGCAGCATGTAAAGGGGAAGCTGCAGGTAGTAGATTGTAGGCATATACCCGAATCCCATGTATATCAGTATCATTACTGCAACCAGCCCCACATGGCTTACAATCAGAGCCATGCTGACAAATGTGGGTATGGTCGATATAGGAAACTTTATCTTCGTTACCAGGTACTTATACTTTCTTATTGAGCCTGCACCGCCTGTAATCATGTCACGCATATAAAACCATGGAATCATGCCTGCAATCAGCCACAGGAAGAAAGGATATCCGTCAACGTCCCCGCCTTTTCTGAGCCCGAATGCAAAAGCAAACCAGAAAACAAATATCAGAATTGAAGGTCTGATAAGCGCCCAGCTCCAGCCGAGAACCGAACCGCTGTATGTCTTCTTAAGGTCTGCCTTGGCTAACTTTACAAGCTGGGTTCTGTATTGAAAATGATCAGTAAGTATCTCTTTAAGTGTACTCAAAATTAACCTCTTTTCATCAGGTTCTGCCTATCTTTTAGGAAGGTGAACCAAAGTCCTGTTCGGTTTCTCATCATATCCGAACATTTTCTTCTTGCCTGCCAGCTTCATTAAAAGATACTGTCTGGTAGGTTCTGTATATTTTTCAACTGCCGGATAGTCAGGGAATCTGTTGATTTCCGGGAATTTAATACCGTCGTTTGTTACAGCAAGGTCCACACCGAACCACTCCAGCTGTTTTATTTTCCCGGTAACGGCGAGCACATCCTCTTTAACCTGATCCCAGTGAGGCAGATAACC
>JAUNDK010000066.1 GCA_030526115.1 Clostridia bacterium | reverse complement strand
ATAAATAAAGAGTAATTTCTCCAAAAATACAGCAAAATCTATATTTTGCATAATTATATCAAATGCATAAACTTATAAAATTAGTGATTATTTTTTATAAATTTCACTAAAACAGAAAAGCATACAGTATATTCGCCAGATTTTTTATGGTAAATATACAAAAAAGCAACCATATCTTGTACCGAGTATTTCGTATATTTTGTTGCTTTTTCTTAATTAATATAGTAAAATAGCTAAAGTCAAATCAATAGTTAACCCCATTTATTAAAATATATTTTTAAGGAGTTTCAATTATGAACTACCAGATGACAGTAGCTCAGGCATCAGAAGCCATCAAAGATAAGCTTCGTTATCGCTTCGGTGTTTCTGAGAAAACAGCATCCAACGAGGAGTTCTACAAATCCGTAGCACTCACACTTCGCGACCTGATGACAGCAGGCAGAACAGAATTCATGGATAAGGCTACAAAAGCCGGAACAAAACAGGTTTATTATTTAAGCCTTGAGTTCCTTCTTGGCCGTTCCTTAAAGAATAACCTCTTTAACCTCGGTCTTGAGGAAACATTCAGAAAAGCACTCAAAGAGATGGGTGTAAGCCTTGACAGCCTCTATGAGCAGGAGCCTGATGCAGGTCTCGGCAACGGCGGTCTTGGTCGTCTTGCAGCATGTTTCATGGATGGTTTTGCAAGCCAGGGTTACCCTGCAATGGGTTACTCCCTCCGTTATGAGTACGGTATCTTCAAGCAGAAGCTTGTTGAAGGCTGGCAGACAGAGCTCCCTGATTTCTGGCTTCCGGGCGGTAAAATCTGGCTCCAGAAAGTTGAGGAGGCAGCACAGGAAGTTCACTTCGGCGGAAGAATCGAAGAAATCTGGAAGGACGGCTACCACAGCATTGAGCATAAGGATTATCAGTCTGTTACAGCTATTCCTTATGATATGTATATCGCAGGTATCGATGGCAAGGGTATCTCCCTCTTAAGAATATGGAAGGCTGTTGCCAACGGATTCGATATGTCCAAGTTTAACAGCGGTGACTACATGAAGGCCATGGAGCAGAATGCTATGGCTGAAGCTATTACAAAGGTTCTCTACCCTGAAGATAACCACATTGAAGGTAAGACTCTCCGTCTTGACCAGCAGTACTTCCTCGTATCTGCTTCTGTTCAGGATATCATCAAGAGACACCTTTATGAGCACGGAACACTCGACAATCTTCCGGAGCTTGCTGCTGTTCACCTTAATGATACTCACCCAATCCTCGCTATTCCTGAGATGATGAGAATCATGCTTGATGAGTGCGGTTACACATGGGATGCAGCATGGGATATTGTTCAGAGAACAATTGCTTACACTAACCACACAGTTATGCCAGAGGCTCTCGAAACATGGAACGCTGACCTCTTCAAGATGAGAATGCCTAGAATCTATCAGATTGTTGAAGAAATCAACAGACGTTTCTGGACAGATATGAGAAACAAGGGCGTTGATGAGGGTAAGATCTGGAGAATGGCTCCAATCTGCAACGGCTATGTAAAGATGGCTAACCTTGCATGTATTGCATGTCACTCCGTAAACGGTGTTGCCGCTCTCCACAGTGAGATTATCAAGGATGTTACATTTAACGATTTCTATACAGAGACACCTTGGAAGTTCAAGAATGTTACAAACGGTATTGCTCACAGAAGATGGCTCAACCAGTCCAACCCAGAACTCGCAAACCTTATCACAGACCTCATCGGCAAGGATTATATCTATGACTCCTTCGCTCTTGAGAACCTCATGAAGTATAAGGACGACAAGGCTGTTCTCGAGAAGCTCGGCAAGATCAAACACAACAACAAGGTAAGACTTGCAGCTCACCTCAAGAAGACTCAGAACCAGATTGTAGACCCTGACACACTCTTTGATGTACAGGTAAAGAGACTCCATGAGTACAAGCGTCAGCACATGAACGCACTCCATATCCTCTCCCTCTACCAGTGGTTAAGAGATAATCCAAATGTTGATGTTCAGCCACAGACATTCTTCTTCGGCGCAAAGGCTGCTCCGGGTTACTATTTCGCAAAGCAGATTATTCAGTTCATCTCCAAACTTGCTAACCAGATTAACAACGACCCTGTTGTTAACAAAAAGCTCAAGGTTGTATTTGTAGAGAACTACTGCGTATCCGAGGCTGAAGCACTCATTCCTGCAGCTGAAATTTCCGAGCAGATTTCCCTTGCAGGTACAGAGGCATCCGGTACATCCAACATGAAGTTCATGATTAACGGTGCCATCACAATGGGTACACTTGACGGTGCTAACGTTGAGATCAGAGATGCTGTCGGCGATGAGAATATCTTCCTCTTTGGTATGACAACACCTCAGGTTAACAACCTCAAGGCTAACGGTTACAGACCACGTTACCACTACGATAACAACCCTGTTATCAGAAGAGCTCTTGATGAGCTTAACAGAGGTTACAACGGAAAGAACTTCGCAGACCTTTACAATGCTCTTATCAATGTAGACCAGTATATGGCCCTTGCTGACTTTGATTCCTATGCTCAGGCACACAGATATTCCCTCGAGGTATATAAGGATCAGAACAAGTGGAATCAGATGTCTCTCGTTAATATTGCAAAGTCAGGCATTTTCGCCGCTGACAGATCTATCAGAGACTATGAGAACACAATCTGGCTCGGTAAGCCTGTTCCGGAAACAAAGTAATTTCTGATAATTTTCAGAGGAGATCGATGCGGTCTCCTCTTTTCTTTTTAAATATATATTTAAGGAAGCATAAACATGTTTAATTCAAGAGATCCACAGTATAAGAATCCCGTCGGAGCAAGTAAACTCGGCGAACAGATTCACTTCAAGATTTCTTTACCGAGAGCAATCTCCTGCTCGGCCGCATGGCTCATTGTAGAAAAAGACGGAACAAGAGAAAAAAGACTTTTCGATATGTTCTGGTGCGGAATGAAAAACGACAACGAAGAATGGTGGGAGTGTGATTTCACCCCTGCAAATACAGGACTATACTTCTACTATTTTGAAGTAAAAACCAGCCGTGGCCACAAAACCATGTTCAGAGATAACATTGGCGGTGTTTCAACAATTACTCCAAACGGAAACAGATGGCAGCAGACTGTTTACGACGGCACATATAAAAATCCCGAATGGTTAAAGGGCGGCATAATGTATCAGATTTTCCCTGATCGCTTTTACAATTCCGGCACGAAGAAGCATGATATTCCCGACGGTAGAATAATGCGTGACGACTGGGGTGCCGAACCCGGCTGGAGACCAAATGAAAAAGGTGAGGTTCTGTGCAACGATTATTTCGGTGGCGACCTCAAGGGAATTGAGATGAAACTCCCCTATCTGAAATCTCTTGGTGTAACCTGTATTTATCTCAATCCTATCTTCGAGGCACACTCAAATCACAGATACAATACTGCCGATTACTCCAAAATAGATCCGGTTCTCGGTGACGAAGAGGATTTCAGAAGCCTTTGCAAAGAGGCCAAAAAGCTCGGTATTCATATACTGCTGGATGGTGTATTTTCCCATACAGGAAGTGACAGTATCTACTTCAACAAAGAAGGCAGATATCCGTCTGACGGTGCATACAATTCCAAAAAATCGCCGTTCTTTAACTGGTATAACTTTCGTGAATGGCCGGAAAATTATGAATGCTGGTGGGATTTCACCACTCTCCCAAATGTAAAAGAAACCAACCCGGAATACAATGAATACATCAACGGCGCCGACGGCATAGTTAAAAAATGGCTTGATGCCGGTGCCTCCGGATGGAGACTCGATGTTGCTGATGAGCTCCCTGATGAGTTTCTTTATAATCTCAATAAGGCTGCAAAAGAAGCAAACCCAGATGCCCTCATTTTAGGTGAGGTGTGGGAAGACGCTTCCAATAAATCCGCATACGGTGAGAGAAGAAAATATCTTCTGGGCAATCAGCTCGACTCCGTAATGAACTACCCATTCAGAGAGGCAATTATCGGATTCCTTAACGGTGAACATTCTTCCATGATGATGGAAATGATTGAGAATATTGTCGAGAATTACCCTCCTCATGTTGTAAAAAACCTCATGAACCATATTGGAACCCACGATACTGAGCGTATCATAACCATGCTTGCTGATGAACCTACCGGAATTAACGGCAGAGAATGGCAGTCCGGCAGAGTGCTCTCCAAAGAAAAATATGAGCTTGGACTCGCAAAGCTGAGACTCGCCGCACTTTTACAGTACACTTTACCCGGCGTTCCATGCATTTATTACGGTGATGAAATCGGCATGCAGGGTTATAAGGACCCGTTCTGTCGCAAATGTTTCGAATGGGAAAACATTAATTCTTCTCTCCTCTACTGGTACAAGCGACTCGGCATCTTCAGAACTTCCTATTCCATATTCCAGGAATCGGGATTCAGAAATGTATATTCTCACGGCAATGTTATGTCATTCGAGAGATACAGAACTCTTGATAACGGCGATGAAGAGATTATGTTAGTTGCTGTAAACAGAGCTGACGGCAATGCAACAATTCCGATTAAATACGATGAAGATGCTGTAATAGAACATGTCATGGGTGCTTCCTATGATAAAAAATCTTACAGGCTTTCCCCTTACGGATTCTCTGTATTACACATTATTAAAAAGAAGAAGTAAAACACAAAAAGGATGCGGTCTTTACTGACTGCATCCTTAATTTTTATGGTACAAGTATATCTATCATTCTATTATAAACAGAAATTTCAGCCTCCGTATGTTTACCGCCATCCTCACCGTCAAGCGTCCAGGCAACTTCAGTATCAGAGATAATTTTTATGTTGCTTGCCTTTCTGAAATATACGAGATCGTCTGATTTCTGCGTGAGCAGGTTAGGAATAATCCTGTTCAGCTCTATGGCATTTCTTGGGTGCTTTATCAGAACTACCTCAAACTTTCCGTCATCAAACTCAATATCTGTACCTGTTATGTTCTTGAATCCACCAACAGAACGTGAGTTGGAAATCATTCCGAAAATGAAATTATCCTCGATAAGCTCATCATCAAGCTCTATCTTCAGGCTGTATGGACGTATGTCAAACAGACTTTTTGCCCCTTCGAGAATATACGCCATGTGACCGAGAAGATTCTTCATATCCTGATCTGTTTTATAAGAAACTTCGGTGAAAAGCCCGAATGCAGCTACATAAACAAAGTAGTCTCCGTTCAAGGCTCCGATATCGCAGGCAAATTCCCTTCCGCTGATTGCAATCTCCGCGGCTTTGTCGGGTTCATCGGGGAGTTCGAGGCTTTTGGCAAAATCATTGGTACTTCCTGCGGGAATGTAACCTACAATCGGTCTGCTTCCTGATTTGAGTATTCCTGAGGTAACTTCGTCAAGAGTACCGTCTCCGCCATAACAGACAATTTTTTTATATTCAGATGCTTTTTGCTTCGCTATATGAAATGCATCACCCTTGCTCTGGGTAAGATATATCTCAGGCATCAGACCTTTCTGAGAGAAAGCATCCACAATTTTTATAATATTATTGCCTGGAGTTCCCCGTCCGGCTTTCTGATTGATTATCAATAAGGTATCAGACATAAATATTCTCCTGAAAATATTTATATTACTATTGAAGTAAGTATATTGTATGATAAAATAAAGATAATTTCATTAACGGAGTGTAAATTATGAAAAATATTTTTATTTACGGTGAAAGAGAAAATCTGCCTAACTATGTTGCCGCCCTTGAGGGATGCGGTGCAAACGTGATAACTTCTCTTAATGTTGAAGATGCCGCAGACTGTGACGGTCTGCTTCTTTCCGGTGGGGCGGATTTAAATCCGAAGCTTTATAATCAGGAGAATACCGCCAGTTTTGGCATAGATGACACAAGAGACGAAGCCGAAATGAAACTTATCAAGATGTTCCATGAGGCCGGCAAGCCGATTTTGGGTATATGCAGAGGCCACCAGATACTAAATGTCTATTTCGGCGGACAGCTCTGCCAGAATGTGGATGATGTTCCGAAACACGCAAGAGACAAAGGTGCGGACTTCGATAAGGTTCATAAGATTATTGCAACTGAAGACTCTTTCCTCGAGAAACTTTACGGCAAAGAATTTTACAGCAATTCTTCTCACCATCAGGCGGCAGATCCTGTACCGGATTTCTTTAAAGTTTCCGCATATTCCGATGACGGTCTTGTTGAAGGTATGCAGAATGACGATGTGAGAATCTACTCCACACAGTTTCACCCGGAGAGAATGTGCTTTGCAAACAGGCGTGAGGACACCGTGGATGGCAGAGATATCTTTGATTTCTTCCTTAGCTTAATATAAACAAAACGGAGAGTGAGATTATTCCCACTCTCCTTTAATTTTATCAGAAGTTTAAAGCTGCCTTGAGGGCATCAACTTTGTCTGTCTTCTCCCACATTACACCGAGGTCTTCTCTTCCCATGTGGCCGTAAGCGGCTAATGGTCTGTACTTAGTCTCCTTAAGCTTGAGGTTTGTAATAATAGCATTTGGTCTGAGGTCAAATACCTTCTTTACTGCCTCGGAGAGTGCATCCTCGTCAACCTTGCCTGTGCCGAATGTGTCTACCATTACGGAAACAGGATGAGCAACACCGATAGCATAAGCGAGCTGAACCTCACACTTGTCTGCAAGACCTGCGGCAACAATGTTCTTTGCTACATATCTTGCTGCGTAGGCTGCTGAACGGTCAACCTTTGTTGGGTCCTTACCGGAGAAAGCTCCGCCGCCGTGTCTGCCGTATCCGCCGTAAGTATCAACGATAATCTTTCTGCCTGTGAGACCGGAGTCACCTACAGGACCACCGATTACGAATCTTCCTGTTGGGTTGATGAAGTACTTTGTGTTCTCATCAAGAAGCTCTGCAGGAATGATAGGCTTAACAACATACTCTACCATATCCTTGCGAATCTGAGCAAGGGAAACATGCTCATCGTGCTGAGTGGAAACAACAACTGTGTCAATTCTTACAATCTTATCTCCGTCGTACTCAACTGTAACCTGAGTCTTTCCGTCAGGTCTTAAATAAGAAAGTGTGCCCTCTTTTCTTACCTTTGTGAGCTGCTTTGCGAGCTTCTGTGCGTAGGAAATTGCAGCAGGCATGAGTTCAGGAGTCTCATTGCATGCAAAGCCGAACATCATACCCTGGTCACCTGCACCGATAAGGTCGTTCTCGTCTGTACCCTGTCCGTTCTGAACCTCGTAGGACTTATCAACGCCCATAGCGATATCAGGGGACTGAACATCAATGGAAGTAAGAACAGCGCATGTGTCGCCGTTGAAGCCTGCACCCGGGTTATCGTAGCCGATGCTCTTAACAACGCCTCTTACAATCTCGTTGATATCAACATAACAATCTGTGGAAATCTCACCCATAACATGAACAACACCTGTTGTTGCTGTAACCTCACATGCAACATGAGCATTCTTATCCTTGGCAAGAATAGCGTCAAGAACTGCGTCGGAAATCTGATCGCAGACTTTGTCAGGATGTCCTTCAGTTACGGACTCGGAAGTAAATAATCTTTTTGCCATTTTTCATATTCCTTTCATGTGTAAAATTTTTCGATAAAAACAAAAACAGCCCAACTCAAGATGAGGGGGCTTTACTATAAAACCTCATCTTCGGATATTATCCTCAGGAATTGGCACCTTATTTTCACAGGTTGCCGGGCATCACAGGGCCTGTCCCTCCGCCACTCTTGATAAGGGGTGTATTCAATTTCTGTCAGTTATTATAATTAAGAACCGTCAAAATGTCAATTATGGAAAATGACAATGATTCACAGAAATTCTTGGGCTGTTATGTCATAAGTGAATAAAAGAGATAATGGCAAAGTGCCTCATAAAGTTAGAAGTGTCTCGGTATGCTTATCTGTTGTCCACTTTCTCAGGGAACATATCGTGATGGCTGAGTCTGTCCCATGCAGCCTGCTCCCAGCGTGTACCGGGCTTGCCGTAATTGCAGTATGGATCTATGGAGAGGCCTCCCCTTGGCAGGAACTTGCCCCAAACCTCAATGTATTTCGGCTCAAGGAGCTTAATAAGGTCCTTCATGATAATGTTGATTACATCTTCGTGGAAATCTCCGTGATTTCTGAAAGAGAACAGATAGAGCTTTAAAGACTTGCTCTCTACAAGATACTCATCAGGAACATAGGAGATGTAGATAGTGGCAAAATCAGGCTGACCTGTAATCGGACAGAGACTTGTGAACTCCGGGCAGTTGAACTTTACAAAGTAATCGTTGCCCGGGTGCTTGTTGCTGAATTTCTCCAGAACAGTCGGATTGTATTCCATGCTGTACTTTGTATTCTGATTTCCAAGTAAGGTTAAACCTTCGTTTTCTCTCATTGTTATTCTCCTTTTAAAGCAGGGTCTTCGACATTGTTTAATCTGAATGCTTCTGCACGGTCTATACAGGTTCCGCACTTTCCACATGGCTTCTCTCCGCCCTCATAACATGACCATGTGAGTTCATACGGTACACCAAGTTCCAGGCCCATACGCACCACTTCAGCCTTTGATGCATTTACAAACGGGGCTTCTATTCTGAGCTGATGGCCTGAACCTTCCCATATTGCCTCGTTCATGGCATTGTTGAACACAGGAGAGCAGTCCGGATATGCAAATCCTGCGGAATCATCGGCATGTGCTCCGTAATAAATTACTTCACATCCCTTGCTGAGGGCAATGCTGGCGGCGGAAGAAAGAAAAAGACCGTTTCTGAAAGGAACATAGGTGCTTACAGGTGTTTCGCCCTCTGTTTTAGCTATCTGCTCTGCGTAGCTCTCCTCCGGAATATCCTCTGTGGACTGCTGTAAGAGTGAACAGTTGCTGTACCGGAAAATCTTACTTAAATCAAGAAAAAGCTGTTCCACGCCGTAATATTCGGCAACGGCTATGGCAGACTGTATTTCTTTGTCATGCTTCTGACCGTAGGAAACGGACAGAGCTATTACATTTTCTTTGCCGTATTTACTTACTGCGAGTCCAAGCGCAGTTGAGGAATCCACTCCACCGCTGCTGAGTACCAGTGCTTTCATAATAATCTCCTTATCTTAAATAGAGCTGAAGGGAGCTGTCTGTTTTGAATTCTCCCCTGAGTTCCACTGTTAATGTTTTGGTGTTTGTCTTTTTGATGCCTCTTGCGCTCACACAGCTGTGACAGCCCTCGAGTATTACTGCAACATCTTCACTGCCTGTAATTTCAGAGAGTACATCTGCAATATCTCTGCCGATTTTTTCCTGAAGCTGTAAGCGTCTGCCCACCATGTCGCATATTCTCGCAATCTTTGAAAGTCCTATTACTTTACACTTGGGAATGTATGCAACCGTTGCCTTCATGTCATACATGAGAGCCATGTGGTGTTCGCAGTAAGAGAAAAGATCTATATCTTTCATGACAACAACTCTGCCGGCTTCAACATCATCAAGACCTTCTTCAAAGGTTTTATCCAACATCTCGGCAAGCTCATGGTTGGTGTAGTTCATGCCTGCAAAAACTTCTTCGTACATGTTCGCAACACGCTTCGGAGTGTCTATAAGGCCTTCTCTGTCAGGATCATCGCCAAGGGCAACAAGTATGCCTCTGATATGTTCTTCTATCGCTTTCTTGTCTATCATTTAAACACCCCTCTCGTTTGGGTCCCATATAACCTTGTGCATCTGAATCTGTAATCGAGCCTCATTTAGCTTGTTGCCAAGCATAAAGTCAACTATCTTTACAGGCTCAATTGACCCGAAAACAGGGCTGAAATACACATGACAGCGCTCGGTGAGTTTATATCTGTTTATTATATCCAGGGCCTTCTCGAGGTCCTCCTCGGAACCTGACACGAACTTTACGGTATCATTCTCACAAAGAAGTTCAAAGTTCCCGAGTATCATCTTATCCTCACATCCGCTGGATGGAAGCTTGTAGTCCATTGTAAATGCAAGACGTTTGTAATCACAGAACGGAGCAAGGCTGACTGCACCGTTGGTCTCAATCTCAACTCTTAAACCTGCATCCAAAAGCAAATTTATGAGCTCTTTTATGTCATTCTGTAAAAGCGGCTCTCCGCCTGTCAAGGTGACATTTCTGATACCTGTATCGAGCACATACTTTACAATTTCCTCGGGACTTTCCTCTGTGTAAGGGCAATCCGCCTCATTTGCCCACATGGTATCGCAGTAAGAGCATCTCAGGTTACAGCCCTTAAAGCGGACAAACACAGCAAGTTCTCCGGCACGGGTGCCCTCTCCGTTTATACTGCAGAATTTTTCTACTGTTTTCATTTAATCATCCTCGTAAACTGCGCAGTTGTTTGGTGTTTCATATACTTCGACTCTGTGTGGATTGTATCCAAGCTTTTTCAGCTCTGTAAAAAAATATTCAGAAAAATTCTCTGCCGTAGGACGAAATCCGACTTCCTTTACATTGAAGTTTTCCTCACTTAATGCTGTGAGCGTGGCAGGCTTCAGGGAACCTGTCTCATAGATAAGGCTGTGATCGAAATAATCGCATAGTGCCTTTACATCCTTCTTGAGATCGCCGAAATCCACAATCATGCCACGCATCTGACCTTCTTTAACGAGAGAAGTACTCTTTATTTCCACCACAACTCTCCAGCGGTGGCCATGTATGTTTCTGCATTTGCCCTCATAACCCCACAGAAAATGTGCGGCATCGAAGCTGTCTTCTGTTCTGAGATAGTACATAGTTGTTCTCCTTAAAATATAGAAAAAGCTCTGCGCGGTATGAACGCAGAGCCCAATTATCCCTTGGTAATTTAGCCCTGGTTTTGTTTAAAGACAGGATGGTGCAAACGAACTGTCCTATTAAATAAAAAAAGCTTTGCCCGAAAGCAAAGCCGTCCTAAACAACACAGAATTATCCCCCATAAAATGAGGATTGTCACTTAGTCCCGGTTTTACTTAACGACAGGAAGGTACAAATGAACTGTCGGCTTTATAGCAAGCTTTTGTATTATACTTTGTTACGCAAGAAAAGTCAACAAAAATATATTACGTATATTAGCTATTTTGACATATGAAGTTCACCGTCATCGGCATAACCGAGTTTTGAGTAGACACTCTGAGCCGCAAGATTGTCATCACCTGTAAGAAGCTCGAATCCTGAAATCAGATAGTTATTATGGCAATATTCCTCAGCAAATATTATCATACGGCTTGCCTTTCCCTTTTTTCTGAACTCAGGAAGAACAAACACCTCTGTCAGTTCGGCCGAACAATCAGGGTAACAGAAAGATTTTTTAATCTGTACGCAGACAAAACCTGTGAGTTTTCCGTTTTCATCGTCTACAATAATGAGCTCCTGTGAATTCTCTGTTATGGATTTTTCGATGCTCTTTATGCTGACATCGCATTTGCCGTTAAAAGCTTCATTAAGGCTGTAAAGCTGTTCGGCATCTTTTATTTCAGCTAATCTGACCATATTATGTATTTCCGTTCTTAATGTCTCTGATCAGGAACTCAATAAACTCTTTGCATCTGCCACAGCCTTTGCCGGCTCCTGTAACTTCAATAAACTGCTGTAAGGTTTCTGCACCGTTCTTTACTGCATCTTCAATCATTCCGTATGTTACATTTCTGCAGTTACATGCTTTTTTGTTTCTGTCCATATTACTGTCTCCAATTCTCATTGTTATTTTTTCCTGCGAGTTTTCTTTTCATCTGGCAGGTTTTATCCCTGCAGTTCATGCACTGCAGAATTCTGTTTGAACCCTCATAAAACCGCTCAGTGTAAATGTCAATATAACTTTCCCCAATTATGGGAAAATAAATTTGGACAGAATC
>JAUNDK010000065.1:1705-12009 GCA_030526115.1 Clostridia bacterium | reverse complement strand
CCGAAGATACTCATTCTCGATGACAGCACAAGCGCCTGCGATACAGCAACAGACAGCAAAATCAGAGAATCCTTCAGAACAAGTCTCAAGGATGTCACAAAGATTGTAATTGCCCAGCGTATCACATCCATTATGGATTCCGACCTCATTATCATTCTTGACGAAGGTCAGATTATCGCAAGCGGAACTCACGAGGAACTCATGGCAAACAGCGAAGTTTACCGTGAGATTTACACATCACAGCAGAAAGGAGCTGAAGCATAATGCCGGGACCAATGGGAGGACCGGGCGGCAGAAGACACGGCCCGGGCGGTCAGAAACCGAAAAACGCAAAACAGACAATAATCAGAATTCTGAAATATGTCGGTTCATTCAAAGCACTTTTATTCATAGTTGCAGGATGCATACTGATTTCATCACTCGCATCCATAGCAAGTTCGTATTTAATCAAGCCTCTTATCAATGACTATATCGCAGTGGGCGATTTAGGCGGCTGTGCAAGACTCCTTGTAAAGATGGGTGCCATCTATCTTGCAGGTGTAATGGCCTCCTATGCTTACTCAAGAATAATGATGCAGGTTTCCGCAAATACTCTCGAGAAGATTCGTGTCGATCTTTTCGACCATATGGAGGACCTTCCAATATCATACTTTGACAAGAACACCCATGGTGAGATTATGTCCCGTTACACCAACGACATGGACACTCTCCGCCAGATGATTTCCCAGAGTCTTCCGAACCTGTTTTCATCTGCAATAACAATAGTCGGCGTGTTCTGCGCCATGATTGTAACAAGCTGGATGCTCACCGTATTTGTTCTTCTTTTCCTCGCACTCACCATGTTTGTCATGGCAAAGATAGGTTCCAAGAGTGCAAAGTTCTTCATGAAACAGCAGAAGGACCTCGGTGCTGTAAACGGTTATATCGAAGAAATTATCGATGGTCAGAAGGTTGTCAAGGTATTCAACCACGAAGAAAAGGCAATGCAGGACTTTGACAAGGTAAACGATGAATTCACAAACAGCAGTACAAAGGCTAATATCTATGCATCACTTATGGGACCTGTTTCAAATAACCTCTCTCATATTCAGTATGCATGCCTTTCATGTCTTGGAGCATTGCTTGTAATTGCAGGCAAGCTCGATGTCGGTTCTGTTGCCGCATTCCTTAACTACTCCAAGTCATTCACAAATCCTATCTCACAGATTACCCAGCAGATGAACTCCATATTCACAGCCCTTGCCGGTGCTGAGAGAATTTTCGGTCTCATCGACGAAAAGCCTGAGGTTGACGATGGCTATGTTACACTCGTAAATGCAGAGTTTGCCCCTGACGGAACTCTCCGAGAGACAGAAAAGCGCACAGGCGTATGGGCTTGGAAACATCCGCACAAGTCCACAGGAATAACAACTTACACACAGGTAAAGGGAGAAGTTTCATTCGAGGATGTTGTATTCGGCTACGAACCTAACAAGATAGTTCTCAACGGTATTTCTCTTAATGCCAAGGTTGGTGAGAAGATAGCCTTTGTCGGTTCCACAGGTGCAGGTAAAACAACCATCACAAACCTCATCAACCGATTCTATGATGTACCAGACGGAAAGATTCGCTATGATGGAATAAACATCAACAAGATAAAGAAAGACGATCTTCGCCGTTCACTCTCCATGGTTCTTCAGGATACCCATCTCTTCACAGGTACAGTTATGGATAATATCCGTTACGGTAAGCTTGATGCCACAGACGAAGAATGTATTGCAGCGGCAAAGCTCGCAAATGCGGATTTCTTCATCTCACATCTTCCTGATGGATATAACACCGTTCTTACAGGTGACGGTACAAACCTCTCACAGGGCCAGCGCCAGCTCATTGCCATTGCAAGAGCAGCCGTTGCGGATCCACCTGTACTCATCCTCGATGAAGCTACATCTTCCATCGATACCCGTACAGAAGCTCTTATCGAAAAGGGCATGGACAGCCTCATGGAGGGCAGAACAGTATTCGTCATTGCTCACCGTCTCTCCACAGTTCGCAACTCAAATGTAATCATTGTTCTCGAACACGGTAAGATTATCGAGCAGGGCAATCACGAAAGCCTCATTGCAGAGCATGGAAAATACTACCAGCTCTACACAGGTGCATTTGAACTTTCATAAACATTCACGAACCACTCAGAACGGGTGGTTCGTTTTTGTTTTATGTGTTATAATATGTCCGGTGATAATATGATTTATAATAATACGGTTTTCGGAAGTTTTGTAAAAAGACTGAATAGATTTACAGCAAAAGTTCTTATTGATGGTAATATCGAGACGGTTCATGTAAAGAACACAGCTCGCCTCGGAGAGTTGTTACTGGAAGGGGCTGAGGTCTGCCTTCAGATTTCCGATAATCCAAATCGTAAAACAAAGTATGATTTAATCTCGGTAGTAAAGCCGAATCTTGGCTGGGTGAATATAGACAGTCAGGTGTCGAATATAATTGTTCACGATTATCTTAAAGATTCAAACTACATTAATATCAAGCCTGAGTTTACTTACGGCAAATCAAGAATAGATTTCTACGCAGAAAAAAACGGGGAAAAATATCTCATTGAGGTCAAAGGATGTACCCTTGAGTTCGATAATGTCGGATATTTCCCCGATGCACCGAGCATTCGAGCTGTGAAGCATCTGAACGAGCTTACTCATGCACTTGAAGAAGGCTATAGAAGTATGGTTATTTTCGTATCAGCCATGAACGGAGTAACCGAAGTTTGTCCCTACGAAAAGAATGATCCCGATTTTGCAGAGGCTTTTCACATGGCTGAAAAAGCGGGAGTTGTAATTAAAACGCTGCCATGTAAAATCGGTTTCAATTCAATCAAATATATTTCTAAAACAGAATAATAAATAGATTGACATTATATAAAGTTGTGATAATATGTAGTTGTGGATTTATCACAATAAATTTATAAAGAGGTAACAAAATGAAAGTAGCAGTTATCGGATGCGGACAGATTGCAAACTTTGCACATATCCCATCATATATGAATAACCCGGAGACAGAAATCAAGTATTTCTGCGATATCATTCTTGAAAGAGCAGAGGCAGGTGTAGCCCGCCAGGGTTCAGGTATTGCCTGCACAGACTATCATGAGGTTCTCGCAGATCCTGAAGTTGAGGCTATCTCCATCTGCACACCAAACAATGTTCATGCACAGATCGCTATCGATGCCATGAGAGCAGGCAAGGATGTTCTCTCCGAGAAGCCTGCCGCAAGAGTATATTCCGAGGCACTCGAGATGCAGAAGGTTCAGCACGAAACAGGCAGAATCTTAAACATCGGTGTATGCAACCGTTTCAATGATTCCGTAAACAGAATGAAGAAGTACATCGATGAAGGCCGTCTCGGTAATATTCATCATGTTTATGTAAGCTTCCGTGCCCACAGATCCATTCCCGGTCTTGGCGGTGCTTTCACAACAAAGGCAATCGCAGGTGGCGGAGCACTCATCGACTGGGGCGTTCACTACCTTGACATCGTAATGTACTGCTGTGGCGATCCAAAGGTTTACACAGTATCCGGTGAAACATTCTGCAAGCTTGGTAAGAATATGGAAGACTATGTCTACGAGAGCATGTGGGCAGGCCCACCAAAGTATGACGGTGTTTATGATGTAGATGACTCCGTAACAGGCTTAATCAGAACATCCGGCCCTGTAATCACTCTCAACGGAGCATGGGCACAGAACATCGGCGAAGAGGAGAGATACATCGACTTCATGGGCGATAAGGGTGGTATCAGACTCCACTACGGCTCCGACTTCACATTCTACACAACAGAAGACGGCGCACTTGTAGAGTCCACACCTAAGTTCGCTTCAAGAGATATGTATCAGAACGAGATTGATGATTTTGTAAAGTGTATCAAGACAAGAGAGAAGCTTCCATCCCACATTGATACAGTTATCGTAACAGCAGAGATGATGCAGGCAATCTACGATTCCGCAGAGGCTCACAAAGAGATTACACTGAATGAGCAGTAATGAGGTAAACAGCTATGTATAATTTTCCAATAGGTGTTCTTCTTGAGTCCTTCCTGCTTCCTCTTGACGAAGCCCTCGACAAGGCTCAGGAGATAGGCATGCAGGGCATACAGATTTATGCCACAAAGGGCGCACAGGCTCCAGAAAATCTGAACCCACAGCAGAGAAAAGAACTTCTCGATAAAATCAAGTCAAGAGGGCTTAAGGTTTCCGCACTTTGCGGTGACCTGGGCAAGGGCTTCGGTTCTGCCGAGCTCAATCCCGAACTCATTGAAAAGTCAAAGAGAATACTCGACCTTGCAAAGGACCTCGAGACTGATATAGTCACAACTCATATCGGTGTTGTTCCCGAGGACAAGAACCATCCACGCTATGCAATCATGCAGCAGGCATGCGGTGAACTTGCTGAGTACGCTGATTCCTTAAATGCTCACTTTGCAATTGAGACAGGTCCCGAGAGAGCTGTAACACTCAAGAACTTCCTCGACGGTCTCCACTCTACAGGTGTTGCTGTAAACCTTGATCCGGCAAACTTTGTCATGGTAACAGGTGACGATCCTGCAAAGGCGGTATATACACTCAGGGATTACATTGTTCACACCCATGCAAAGGACGGCAAAAAGCTCATGGATCGTGATCCTGAGGTTATCTACGGTCTTGTTCACGATGTTATCGTAGAGGATGAGGCTTTCATCGAGCTTCCACTCGGTACAGGTTCCGTTGATTTCAAGGCTTATCTCAATGCACTTGATGATATCGGTTATAAGGGATATCTCACAATCGAGCGTGAGGTTGGTGACGATCCCGCAAAGGACATCATCCTTGCAAGAGACTATCTTCGTGGCATTATCAATGCATAATATTCAGGTCTGCGGCTTTAAAAAGTCGCAGACTTTTTTCTTTTTTTATTCATAATTCTGTGATAGAATAAGAAAAAAGTTTTTGGGGTGATAATATGTCAAATGTATATCAGGATGAATTTATAGAGATTTATAATAAATATATTACAAGAAAAGGTGCGGACAAACTCCTCGAGTGGCTCTTAAAGACAGATTTTTTCACAGCTCCTGCCAGCACAAAATTTCACTGTGCCTGCGAGCATGGTCTTGTTCAGCACAGCGTAAATGTATATAAAGTGTTAAGGGAAAAGTATTTTGACCCTGAGGCAGGAGATACGGAAGAAGGCTTTGCCATAGCCGCACTTTTACACGATATCTGCAAGGCACAGTACTACAAAATTTCCATGCGCAACTCAAAGAACGAAGAAACAGGACAGTGGGAGAAAGTTCCTTACTATTCCGTTGATGATTCATTCCCTTACGGACATGGAGAAAAGTCGGTATTTCTTATTGAGAGATTCATGCGCCTTAAAATAGAAGAAGCAGTTGCCATACGCTGGCACATGGGTGGATTTGACGACAGCGTTCGCAGTGGAAGTTTTGCCATGGGTCAGGCTTTTTACAAGTACCCTCTTGCGGTAAAACTTCACCTGTCAGATTTGGAATCCACATATTTAGTTGAAAAAGGAACATCAGAAGCAAAAAACTGATGATTGGTAGATTTTATGGAAGCACTCGTATTTGATTCTGTAAGCCTTAAAGGCACAAATGACTACAACGCTCTTAATAATATTTCATTCTGTCTTGAAGAGGGTGAGTGTCTCACAATCATAGGACCATCCGGAAGCGGAAAAAAAGGTGTATTCAGTCTTATAGCGGGCATAGCGGAACCGGATTTCGGCACATGCAAAGTATTCGGAAATTCCTGTTACGAAGACTCCGTTGCGGTTCATCGTATGTGCGGCTATGCCGATTCTGAGTCACAGATGTATTCGGAATATACTCTCGAAGAGAACATAGAGCTTTATTCTTCGCTTTATTCTATCAATAAAGAGGCTGTGTCCTCAAGATTCTCTTTGCTTGTAAGAAAAATCGGTCTGTGGAATCAGAGAAATGAACAGTACAGTAAACTGAAAATTTCCGAGAGAATAAAAGCCTCTCTTATCAGAGCTGTTATTCACTCACCGAAACTTCTTGTGGTTTACGATATTTTCGAGGATCTTGACCGAGAGTCTATTCGCGAGATAAAGGAATTCTTTGATTATCTCAGGGAAGAGGAGCATGTCGCCATACTTCTTCTCACAACAATTACCGACTGTTTCTTAAATGATTCAAAAATATTTGTTATCGAAGGCGGTACAAAACTTATTTCCGGCTACGAGAAAGAGATCATCTCCGCTTCAGGTCTCAGAAACAAAGCCATAATAAGAACACTTAATAACAGACTTGCCATCTCAGATGTAGAAGTCATCCCTGAAAAAGGAAGGTTCATAGCTTATATAGATGAACCGGAAGAGATTTGTGAGATTATCAGAAAAGCTGTATTGCTCGATAATAATATCATCGAAGCAAGGGTAGAAGAGGTAAAACTCGAAGAAGCATACCTGAAAATAATAGAAGATAACAGAGGTGAGGAGTAATGGAGAAAAATGCCAAAAAAAAGCTTCTCGGCATAAGGTCAGAGTATCTTGCCCAGAATATTAAATATTTCTGGAAGCAGAAAAACTACATTGCGGTAATATCTTCCATACTTGTTGTGTTCGATCTGGTTCTGCCGATAATTTATCTTTTAGCCGCATGTTTTTACAAAGATACAACAGGTAATGTAAATATCAGAATGTATGAACGATATAAAGACTTTACAGATAATCAGCTCATATACAGTCTTTTTATCAGCAGTCTTACACCAATGCTTCTTTTTGTTGCATCGGTACTTATTGGCGCATGTACATCCGCATCTTCTTTTATCACAGAAAAAGAGCGTTCTTCCATGCAGACTCTTATTTATGCGCCCATTTCACCGAGTACAATGTTCAGCGTTAAGGTCGCATCTGCATTTGTGAATGCACTGATAATTTCTGTCGGGTCCGCACTTATACTCACAATTGTATCAACAGTAGGCTGTCTTGTAATGTCTGTCCCGCAGATATTCACATTAAGTTATATCATAGAGTCTCTGCTGATAATGCCGGCGCTTCTGATGCTCAGCATACTGGTCACATTTTTAATGAATGTAAAAGTAAAAAGAGTAATGTCTTCTTTTTCGACAGTCGGATATGTGGGCCTTCCGTTCATTCTTTTCTATATCGGCGAGTTTACAGGTCTGTTCAGAATAACAAATGCTTTTCTTGTATTCATATTTATAGTGCTTCTTATAGCGGATTTTTCGCTGATAGTCTATATCCGCAGAAATGTAAGCTCTAAGAAACTTCTGGGAATGGCATAAGAAAAGTTTGACTATTGCGGTAAATTTGTTATAATTATCCCATAAATCTATTATAAGGAGAAAAAGTACAATGTATATTTATAAAACAAGTGGCGTATGTGCCAAAGAGATTCATGTCGAAGTTGAAGGAAACACAATCAAGAGTGTTAAGTTTGTAGGCGGATGCCATGGTAACACTCAGGGTGTTGCCGCTCTCGCAAAGGGAATGGATATAGATGAGTATATCTCCAGATGCAAGGGTATCAAGTGTGGTTTTAAGCCAACATCCTGCCCTGATCAGCTTGCAACAGCACTCGAAGAGGCAAGAACAGCTCAGTAATTTCTAAAAAACAGTAACGCCTGTTGGGGGATTATCCTGACAGGCGTATTTTTTAACATTTTATGAATTTTATAAATTTGACTTTAACTTACCTTGACAAATAAAAACAGCGTACTATAATAAGGACAGTAAAGGTCAAACAAGAGGTGATATTATGAAAATTAGTGATGAGGTTGCGGCCTATATTCTCGATTTACTTAACGAGGCAGACGGAACCGCAGAGATTCAGCGCAACGAACTTGCGAATCTTATGGGATGTGTTCCGAGCCAGATAAACTATGTAATAACTTCAAGATTTACCCCGGAGCAGGGATATATCGTAGAGAGCCGACGAGGCGGTAAGGGATATATAAGAATCACCCGAAGGCCTATAACAAAATCGGACATGATTATGCACATAGTCAACTCCATAGGGGATAGAATAGACGAAGGTTCATGCAGAGCCATGTTGGTCAATCTTCTTCATTCCGGAGTTATTTCAGAGAAAACAGCAAAAATTATCTCAGTGGCTACTGCAGATAAAACATTGTATTCATTACAGAGGGAGCAAAGGGACATAGTCCGCTGTTCACTTTTTAAAAATCTTCTTCTGGTTGCAGAATAAGGAGGATAAAGATTTATGATTTGTCAGAGATGTAACAAAAACATAGCTACCACTCACATAAAACAGGTGGTTAACGGAAAAAAACATGAGATTTATCTTTGCGGTAACTGTGCCGCAGAAATAGGCTACGGAAACTACCTGAGTCAGCCAAACTTTAATGATATTTTCGGCAGTTTCTTAAGTTCTGCGAATAAAGTTCCCGTTACAAGATCCTGTCCGATGTGCGGTTCCACATTTGAAGAGATAACAAAGCATGGTCAGGTTGGTTGTATGCAGTGCTACGATACTTTTTTTGATAAGCTTCTGCCAATGATTCAGAGAATACATGGAACAAGCTACCACAAGGGTAAAAAGCCGGGTACAACAGCCCTGGTTCTTACAAAACCTCAGGAACAGGCCCTTGCTCCTACCGGAGAGAACCCTATTGAGGCAAGAAGAAAAGCTCTGAAACTTGCAATTGAAGAACAGCGCTTTGAGGATGCCGCAAAATTAAGAGATGAGATAAAGGAGATGGAAAAAGATGGCTGAGCCTTGGTATAACACATCAGGAAAAAACGGAGATGTGGTCTGCAGTACCCGTATCCGTCTTGCAAGAAATCTGGCAAATTATCCATTCCCGATAAAAATGACAGACGAGCAGAAAAAGGCAGTCTGTGAGGAGATTAAAGAAATTTTCAGCAGAACAAATTCCTATCTCTCAGAAAATTTTGATTACATTCAGCTCGATGAACTTACAAATTCAGAGCTTCTCTCTTATGCCGAAAGACATGTGTTAAGCCCTGAGTTCATAAGCGGAGATAAAACGGGAAAAGCGTTCATTGTCAACAAAGACTCAAGTATATCCGTAATGATAAACGAAGAAGATCACATCCGGATTCAGTCTGTACAGGCAGGCGAGGAACTTCAGAAAACTTTTGATATGGCAGATAAAATCGATAATCTTATCTCAGAGCGCACAAAGATTGCTTTCGATGATCGCCTAGGATATTTAACCCAGTGCCCTACGAATCTTGGAACAGGCATGAGAGCTTCCCTGATGATGCATCTCCCCGCACTTCATGAAAGCGGAGCAATTCCGAGAATAACTTCCAACCTCTCAAAGCTTGGAATAGTAATGCGAGGCACATACGGTGAGGGAAGTAATGTAACAGGAGCCATGTATCAGCTCTCAAATCAGATTACTCTGGGCCTTAAAGAAAACGAAGCTATTGAGAATCTTGTTGCCATTGCCTCACAGATAGTAGAGAAAGAGAGAAACTACAGAAAAGAGCTTACTGGCAACATTGCTGTGCAGGATAAAATATGTCGTGCACTCGGAACTCTTAAGTTCGCAAGGATATTAAGCACAGCTCAGTACATGGAGCTCATATCCCTTGTTAAATTCGGAATGTCCACAGGTCTTATTTCGGGAATTACACAGGGCGATATAAACAAGCTGACAAATATGGTTCAGCCTCATGTATTACTTCCTGATTCCTCTGCATCAGAGAGGGATTTCAGAAGAGCGCAGTTGGTAAGGGATGCGCTGAAATCAGCAGAATAATCAGCTGAAAGGAGATTTATTTTATGTATGTATTTAATGGTTTCACAAAAAAAGCAAGTCAGGCAATGAATCTTGCAATAGAGTCTGCACAGGACTTCGGACATAACTACATAGGATCCGAGCATATTATTTTGGGACTTGTAAAAGAAGGTTCAGCAACAGCATATAAGGTTCTTAACTCCCTTGGGGTTACCGCTGACAAACTTTCAAAGCTTATCGAAGAGAAAATCGGCAAAGGTTTTTCCACAAAACTCGGTGTGGAGGCATTCACACCGAGAACAAAGAGAATAATCCAGATGGCAAAGACCATTTCCGCAAATCTGGGAAGTTCCTATATCGGCACAGAGCATATCCTTCTTGCCATACTAGAGGATGGTGAGAGCTATGCGGTTCGCTTCCTAAGAATGCTCGGTGTTGACGGCAAACAGATAAGCACAGAGCTTGCAAAGATATTAAATAACGCAGGTTTCACAGAGCAGGAAGGTAATCCTCAGATAAAGAGCAAGATCCGTCAAAAACAGTTTCA
>JAUNDK010000065.1:878-1695 GCA_030526115.1 Clostridia bacterium | reverse complement strand
CAGCTTTGGTGGCAATTCCTCTGAGCAGGAAGGAGGTTCTGCCCTCGAAAAATACGGCAGAGATCTCACCAAAATGGCAGAGCAGGGCAAGATAGATCCTGTCATCGGCAGAAAAGAAGAAATCGAGCGTGTAATTCAGATTCTATCAAGAAGAACAAAGAACAATCCTGTCCTCATCGGTGAACCCGGTGTAGGTAAAACCGCTGTTGCAGAAGGACTTGCCCTGAAAATCTGTGAAGGCAATGTTCCGGAGCTGCTTAAAGATAAAAAGCTTGTTTCACTTGATCTTACAGGTATGATTGCGGGTGCAAAATATCGTGGAGATTTCGAGGAGAGAATAAAATCCGTAATCGATGAAGTTAAGAATGACGGTAATATAATTCTTTTCATCGATGAACTTCACACAATAGTCGGAGCAGGCAGTGCAGAGGGTTCAGCAGATGCCGCTAATATCCTCAAGCCGAGTCTTGCGAAGGGTGAGTTCCAGATTATCGGTGCAACAACCATAAACGAATACCGCAAATACATAGAAAAAGACGCTGCGTTAGAGAGACGTTTCCAGCCGGTAACAGTTGGCGAACCAAGCGAGGAAGAGGCAATCGAGATTCTCAAAGGCCTCAAAGACAGATACGAGGCTCACCATAAGGTGCAGATTACTGATGAGTCCATTGCAGCGGCAGTAAAGCTTTCTTCCCGCTATATAAATGACAGATTCCTCCCGGACAAGGCAATTGACCTTATTGATGAGGCATGCTCCAGAGTAAAGCTCAGAACACTGACAGCTCCTGATGATCTCAAAGAGCTCGAAGCAGAGATA
>JAUNDK010000065.1:0-868 GCA_030526115.1 Clostridia bacterium | reverse complement strand
AATCCGTTGAGGCAGAGAAACAGGCGGCAATAGATACTCAGGATTTTGAGTCGGCCGCAAAACTTCGTGACAGGCAGAACGAGCTTCAGAAACAGCTCGATGAGCGAAAGGAGAAGTGGTCCGCAGAAGAGGAGAGGAACAACTCCGTAGTTGTCGAAGAAGACATAGCCCAGATAGTATCCATGTGGACAGGTGTTCCTGTGGTTCAGCTTAAAGAGGAGGAGAGCCAGAGATTATTGAAGCTCGAATCTACACTCCATGAACGTGTAATCGGTCAGGAGGAGGCTGTAACAGCCGTATCCAAGGCTATAAGAAGGGGCAGAGTGGGTCTCAAGGATAAAAAACGCCCGATAGGCTCATTTATCTTCCTGGGTCCTACCGGTGTAGGCAAAACAGAACTCTGCAAGGCACTCGCAGAGGCTATGTTTGGTGAAGAAAAAGCCATGATAAGACTCGATATGTCTGAGTACATGGAAAAGCACACGGTTTCCCGTCTTGTAGGTTCTCCTCCGGGATATGTTGGATTCGAAGAGGGCGGTCAGCTCACAGAGGCAGTCCGTAAGCGTCCTTACTCCGTAATTCTCTTCGATGAAATCGAGAAAGCACATCCCGATGTGTTTAATATGCTTCTTCAGATTCTCGATGACGGCCGTCTGACAGACTCACAGGGCAAAGTGGTTGATTTCAAGAACACAGTAATCATAATGACCTCCAATATAGGCGCAAGACTGATTACAGAGAAGCAGAGACCATCCCTCGGCTTCACAACCGAGAAGGAGGATAACACAAAGGCAGACTTCAACAAGACAAAAGAGCTTGTCATGGGTGAACTCAAAAAGCTCTTCAGACCGGAGTTCCTCAACCGAGT
>JAUNDK010000132.1 GCA_030526115.1 Clostridia bacterium | reverse complement strand
GAATATGAAAAAATTGTTCCTATCAGAGATCGTTACAGAACAACTCTTGTAAAAATCCCTACACCAAAATTTTTTGTATTCTACAATGGAACAGAAGATTATCCCGTAGAAAAGACCTTAAGGTTATCCACAGCCTTCTCTGAAATAGACGAAGATATAACTTTAGAATTGTCTGTTAAAGTAATAAATATTAATCCTGACAAAGGTCACGATATTTTAAAAAAATGTAAAATACTTCGAGAATACAGCCAGTTTGTGGAAATAACCCGAAAATACAGAGAAGATAAGGACCAGCTTCAGAAAGCAGTAAAAGAATGCATAGAGAAAGGCATTCTTGCAGATTATCTTTTAAGAAAGAGTAGTGAGGTGGTAAATATGTTAATGGCTGAGTATGATTATGAGACTGATATTGCAGTGCAAAGACAAGAGGCTGCAAAGACTGCTGATGATAAACGTTTCATAGAAGATATTGAAAAAGTGTCAAAAAATTTTCACATTTCAATACAGGAAGCATGCGAAAAATTAGAAAGTTCTTATGAGAAATATCTTGAAATCAAGAACAATAACCAATAAATCATCACAACCAACAAAGGCGGGAACAAAGTGGCTTCACAAGCACACTGTTCCCGCCTTTTCCGCTCAATAGAAATGTCCGACAGCGCAGACATTACATCTCTATCTCCGTTTTCGTACTTCCAAAATCCTCCGCTTCTCTCTCCCGGAATTTATTCACCGCAAGATATATACAGAACAGAGCAGCCGCAAATCCAAGCTGAATTCCAACTCCCACATAAATATCCTGAAGCTTATCCGAGGTAAAACCTGTCAGATCACAAATTTTATCAACATTTCTGGCGTACCAGTACACCGGGATAAACTTTGATACATGAAGAATCTTATCACTCAGTAATTCCTGGGGCACAAACACTCCGCTTAAGAAACACATACCGAGGGATACAATATTCGGCACAAAGCTCTGGGCATTCTGTCCCCGCATAAAACCGGAACACAGAAGAGACACAGAAACAGCCACAACCGCCATAACAAAGCTGTTTCCAAAAAGCAGAAGAATAAACCGGAAATCCATACTTCTCCACTCGTTCAAACAAAACACCGTTCCCACGATATTCAACAAGATCCAGTCAGCCACACCAATCACACATACATACAAAAACTTCTGCAAAGCTATATGGGAGGGATTGGCAGGGCCACACAGATTCCTCATCCGAATCTCCGGTCTCTGAAAGGCCATAAATACAATTCCCACACAGGAAATGCAGGTAAGAAGTAAAATATAAGGCAGAAATCTCAGATAAATCCGAATCTTATCAGACACAACAGAACCGGACATATACTGCCGCATTTGGGTTTCACATTCCTTATTCATAGATGAAAGAGCCGCCTCTGTCATCTGTTCCTCGCTCATGTTACTGTCAAGTTCCCGGTAAATACATACAGAACTTAAAAATTCTTCCACCGCACTTTCCAGATAATATCCCGAAGCCGAGGAAGGACGTTTCCAGATTTCGACTTCTTTGTCCTCCCCATTCCAGAAAGACTCCGCAAAGCCCTCCGGAATGATAAAAATTCCCTCTACTGCCTCATAAAAACCGGCATCCATCATCGCTTCTTTGGAATCCTCCAGTTCCACAGGTGTGCCCTGCATTTCAAGCACTGCCATAATTCCCTCTGTCAGTGCACTGTCCGTATCCCGGTTTATAATGGCATATTCCGGTTTTTCTTTATTAAAAGTTGTATACGTTCCTGTTTCTCCCACCATTTTTGTTACAAAGAGAAGCATTGTAGTAAAAATAATGAAGTAAGTCAAAAAGGAACTTTTATGATATTTCATAATTTTCAGGCAGGCATTAAATACTTTCATACTCAAACTTCCCACACCATTTGGTGTGCTGA
>JAUNDK010000131.1 GCA_030526115.1 Clostridia bacterium | reverse complement strand
CTTCAACAGTATAAGCGTGTCTCAGGTGAAATTTATCTTTATTGTATTCTTTGAGAAGTTTAATAGCTTCATCTCTTGTAAGTGACATTTCTTTATTTCCTTATCAAATTATATAGTTATCTGCGGAGTTTTCTCTGTCAAGTATATCCTGCAGGGTAATGTTTTCAAGATAATTGTTGATAACATCGTTGAGTCCCTGCCATATGGGCAGAGTAACACAGTTGTCTGCTCTGTCACAGTTTACATCTCCGCAGTCAAGGCAGGCAACAGGGGCGAGACTGCCCTCCGTAATTTTCAGTATTTCGGCAACGGTATAGTGTTTAGGTGAACGAATAAGTTTATAACCGCCCTGGAAACCACGGTTGGTCTGTAATACGCCTGCTTTGTTGAGCAGAGATACTATCTGTTCAAGATATTTTTTAGAAATATTCTGTCTTTCAGCCATGTCCTTAAGCGGAATAAAACCCTCATTCTGGTGTTCAGCCAGGTCTATCATCATTCGAAGTGCATATCTTCCTTTTGTTGAAATTTTCATAAGATAATCCTTTTCATACAAAACATAGTGATTTGGTAGATTTAATCATACCATAACTTATTTCATATTTCAAGGGAAATAAAAAGCTTGGTTGAAGTGTACAAGTATATCTGTTATAATTCCATAGAATTAACAATTAAGAGGGTAGTAATGAAAAATCCTTTCAGATCATTTACGAAATTTGAATATGGTTTGTGGCTGTTCTCCCTTGTCGGTGTGGTAATAAGTTTTGCTTTGAGTCTGTATTTCGGAGAAACAATCAACCATATCAGTATAATCAGTTTTATCATTTCCGCCATGGGAGTAACGGCGCTTGTGTTTAATGCAAAGGGAATGGTAGAGGGGCAGGTTCTGTCGGTTATATTTTCTCTGCTTTACGGATATGTCAGTTTTCATCAGCGTTACTACGGAGAAATGATAACCTATATGGGTATGACCATGCCGATTGCGGCGGCCTCGGTTTACACATGGCTCAGAAATCCCGACGGCGATTCAGGAGAAGTAAAAATAAAAATCATGAGAAAAAGAGACTATGCCCTCACAGCGGTTTTAACCATATTGGTTACAATATCATTTTATTTCATTCTGAAAGCACTTGGCACCTCGAGTCTTATTGCGGGTACATTCTCTGTAACAACCAGCTTTTCGGCATCGTATTTAACCATGATGCGCTGTCCGCTTTATGCCGTGTGTTACAGTGCAAACGATATAATACTGATTTTTCTGTGGACTGTGGCTACTGTAAAAGATATATCAAATCTGCCCATGGTAATATGTTTTATCATGTTCCTTTTCAATGATATTTACGGCTTTATAAGCTGGAAAAGGAGACTCAGAAAACAGATAGAAGAAGCTACAAAATCATAAAGGAAATATTATGGCAAAGAAAGATAAGAACGAAATCGAAAAAACAAATGTGATGAGAATACTGGATGCGGCAAAAGTTCCGTATACTGCCCACAGTTATGCAAACACAGATGCCATTGCCGGTAAAGATGTGGCATCCGTAATGGGTGAAGATCCTGACTGTGTATTTAAAACTCTTGTAACTGTGGCAAAATCAGGTGAACACTATGTGTTTGTAATTCCCGTCACCGGGGAGCTTGACTTGAAAAAAGCGGCAGCCGCTGTGGGTGAGAAGGCAATCTCCATGCTCAAGGCTAAAGATCTGCTTCCTCTTACCGGTTATGTACATGGGGGATGTTCACCCGTCGGCATGAAAAAGTTCTTCAGAACCACATTTGATGAGACCGCAATTCTTTTTGATACGATATTTTTCAGCGCAGGAAAGATAGGTTATCAGATTGAGATGAACATTGACGACCTCGGGAAAGTAATAGAATTCGGTACAGCGGATTTAACGGTATAAGGAGGATATATCATGA
>JAUNDK010000064.1:1671-12668 GCA_030526115.1 Clostridia bacterium | reverse complement strand
CGCTTGTAACAGTAGCAATCTTTGAGGAACCTCTGTAAACTTCGTAACCTGTTGCGCCTGTTACCTTGCCCCATGTGAGCTTGATACCTGTGCTTATATTAGCGCAGGAAGATATGACAGCCTTCTGCGGTACAATCTTTACTGTGATGTACTTAGCACTTACGCTGTTGTAACTTTCATTACCGACAACCTTGTAATATACCTTGTAGATACCTACGCTTGTTTTCTTCGGTAAGCCTGTGGTATAAGTCTTGCCGTCTGTGCTGTACTGGAGTGTACCGCCGTTTGTTTTACCTGCATTGACAAGTGTCTGGGCTGAGCCTGTATAGGTGAGAGTTTTTGCGGTTGGGGCTGTATATTCCATTACAGGAATATTGTCAAGGGACTTGGAATCTGTGTAACTCTTATCTCCGACGGTATAGCTTGCTGTGTAGGTTGTTGTACCGACTGTTTCTGTTGTTGCTTTTTTTGTAACAGCTGAAGTAATGTCGCAGTTTTTACTTTCTGTCACGTTGCATTCTTTGCAGTGAATTTCAATTGTACATGTAGAAACGCCGTCCCATGTGAACGCTGTTTCAATTTCACCCAGGTGAACAATATCGGCTTTGATGTTGTCACCGATATCGCTTTCGCTGAGGGTTGACATACAGCTGATATGTGCTGTTACTGTCTGTGAGCAACCGAGGAACGCACCTTCTCCGACAAATGTAATGCTTGACGGAACAGTTATTTCTTTAAGATAACTGCAAATTGAAAAAGCATAATCCCCTATGGTTGTTAAACTTGAAGGGAAAACAATCTTTTCAATATGCTGGCAGTTGCTGAATGCGGAACTGCCGATTGTATCAATACCGTAATCGAATGTCAGAGATTTGAGATTTTTGTTTAAAGAGAAAGCAGAATCCCCTATGGTTCTGACGCTTGACGGAATGTGTACAGCCGCAAGATTACAGTTGTAAAATGCACCGACACCTATTGTTTCAACGCCTTCCTTGAGAGTCAGGGTTGTAAGTTTCATGCAGTCTTTGAATGCGGATGCACCAATATTTCCGGCACTTGTTGTAACAGATCTGATATTCTGTACGCTATTGAAAGCTTCTTCGACGATTTCCGTTACGGAATCCGGAATTACAACATCGAGCAGTCCCTCTTTTTCACCGAACGCAAAATCATATACGACATTGTTTACAATTACGAGACCGTTTACGTCGGCAAGCTTTTTGCATCCCCAGAAAGCCTTTTCACCTATATCTGTTACCGCCTGAGTGTTTATGTACTCAAGGTTAATACATGCGAAAAAGGCATAATCTCCGATGGATGTTACGCTCTCGGGAAGTGTAACGGATGTAATAACTTCATTCTCATCGAAAGCCCACTCATCGATGGCTGTAACCGGAAGACCCTCAATTGTTGCGGGAATTATCAGTTCCGGTTCATCACCTTCATAAGAACTGATAATTACCTCTGTTTCATCTGCTTTGTAATAATTCAGTCCCTCCGGAATATCAGTGATATCTTCGGAATTTTTTCCCTCTTCAGCTTCCGTTTCTTCTTCTGCCTCGAGATTTTCTTCCTCGGAAGATTCTGTATCAGATGTTTCGCCTGATTCTTCGTATGACTCTTCAGCAGGAACTTCACCTGATTCCTCAGATGACTCCTCTGTTGATACTTCGCCCGACTCCTCTGAGCTTTCCCCGTCAATAGTATCACTTACTTCTTCGGAAGTTTCCGAGCTCTCTTCAGACGGTGTTGTTCCTTCCTCCGGCTGTGAGCTTTCCTCTTCAACAGGGTCCTCATGAACCTCTGATGATTCGGTTTCCACGTTTTCTTCTTCCACAGAAGCTTCTTCCGATTCTTCGGCAGACTCCTCTGTTAAAACTTCGCTGAGTCCCCCGGGTGATTCTCCGGTTTCTTCTTCAATAATATCAGCCACTGATGTTTCGTAAACATCCTCTTCCGCAATTGCAGAAAAAGGAACTGATGATACAATCATCATAGCCGACATAATTACCGATAACAGTTTTGTGTATCTTCTCATAACGCTGTCCCTCAAAATAAATATTAATATTACATATTATATAAGTATATAGATTTAAATTCAATTTAAATCACACAAAATAATTACAAAAAATGTTCTGACAATACTTTTTTCCCCATGTTTTAACGATAATTTGCAGTTATTCGCACTCCTGATTAATATGTTGAATTATATGATTTAATTCTGTATAAGATAAATGTGATGATTGACTTCCTATGTATAATTTGATATAATTAGTGTGGCTATATGTGTCTGATTAATGCGTTAAAATCTAACGAACAGATTAAGCCAGTATGATTAAAGAGGTGCATTCTGCAATGAATCATATTAAGCGTTTTTCTCTGCTTTTAAGTTTATTGATTTTCATATATATATTCTGTCCCATACAGGCTCTGGCGATTGAAAAAAATGTTGTCAGGCTGGGTTATTATGACCGACCGGGTTTCATGGAAGGAATGAAAGACGATGAGCGCAAAAGCGGATTCGTTTATGATTACCTCAGCCGGATTTCTGACTACACAGGCTGGAATTACGATTATATCTATGCCGATCTCCCTGAGCTTTATGACATGATGAGCCGTGGCGAGGTGGATATTATTGCCGGTATTCCCGAAAATGAAACCTTACCCGTACAGATGGAATTTGCAAACCAGTCAATCGGCCCCGAAAACTGTAATATCTATAAATTACAGAACGATGATTCCATCAAACCCGGCTATGTAGCCAGCCTTATTGACAAACGCATCGGCGTGTTAAATGATTCTCATGAGCAGGATTATCTGAATGCATTTCTTGAAGAAAATACCTTTTCATGTGAAGTGGTTACCTTTGACAGCAGCGAGGAACTCGATGCAGCAATGAATAACCGTGAAATCGATGTTTTTGTTGCCATGGACACCAACATAAGCAAGGGCTCGGGCCTCATATCCTGCCTTACAATCGGAGAAGATGACTTTTATGTATGTGTTTCTCCGAACAAGCGAACCATACTCCGTGAACTTAACGAAGCCGATACACAGCTTCGCAGCGAAGATCCTCATTTTCTGGAGCAGCTGTATATCAGTTATTTCCAGGATGAGGCAGCCAGTGTATCTCAGAGCATTAAAGAAGAAATCTGGCTGAAAGTTCACAGCACACTTCGCATAGGTTACCTCACAGATTATCTCCCCTTCAGTGATATAGATGAAACCGGTGAAGTAACAGGTCTGCTTAAGGATTATATAGATACCCTTGAAAATCAGCCGGAACTCAGCGAACTCACCATTGAAGCTGTTCCTTATGAGAATCTTGAACAGGGCTACGCCGATCTTCAGTCAGGCAATATTCTTGCACTGTTCCCCACATACGCGGATTCATGGTATGCCGAAGGACTGGATCTTCGCAACAGTATGACAATTTTCTCTCAGACAGTTGACCTGATTTTTAAAGGAAGCTATTCAGACAGCATTACATCCACCATTGCGCTTAACGCAGATGCCTCTCCTCTGGGAGCATACATTCGCCAGTATTTACCAAACAGCGAAATTATTGAGTTCGAAACATGGGAAGACTGTATTTACGCCGTCAAAAACGGTCAGGCATCTTCCACACTGATGAACCGATACAAATCATCTGGATATCTTCAGGGTAACAGAGGACTCAGATCAACAGGACTCTCCTCTTCATGCGGCCTTGCTTTCTCAGTAAGATCCAACGATGTGGAACTTCTGTCTCTCCTCAACCGAGGCATTCGCCTTATGGGCACCGATAAAATTGACAGCTCAGTCAACAGGTATGTCTATTTTGTTTTTGATTATTCACTCAGCAATTTCCTTGCATCAAACATAGAAACAGCAATTGCAGGTGCGGGACTGATTCTTGCGGTTCTGATTTCTGCCTTCATGTTCTATATTTATACCACAAAGAAAAATCAGCACAGAATGCAGAAGGCTCAGGATGCGCTGAATAAAACAAAGAATCAGCTTACAGATGCCCTTGCCCGTGCAGACTTTGCAAACCAGTCAAAAACAAAATTCCTTTTCAATATGTCTCACGACATCCGCACACCTATGAATGCGATTCTTGGTTTTGCGGACCTGCTTGAAAAACATGATGACGACCCGAAAAAGCGCCGTCAGTATATAAAGAACATAAAAACCGCAGGAGGATACCTGCTTGATCTTATCAACGAAGTTCTTGAAATGGCAAGAATCGAGAGCGGCAAGGCAAATCTCAATGAGGAACAGGGAAATTACCTTGACATGCTCGATTCCGTCGAAGTTGTTCTTGGTAATGACTGCAAAAAGAAAAATCAGACCTTTACCAAGAAGGTTAACATTACTCATGCAGATATGTTCTTCGATTTCACAAAAGAACGCACCATCTTCCTGAATGTAATCGGCAATGCAATCAAATATACTCCGTCCGGTGGTAATATTGATGTATGTGTCACCGAGCTTCCCGGCAAACAAAAAGACAGCATTATTCTCGAGAGTGTTATCAGAGATAACGGAATAGGAATGACCGAGGACTTCCTCCCCCATATTTTTGACAGTTTCTCCCGAGAAAAAACCGCAACCGAAAGCAAGGTTATCGGCACAGGTCTCGGCATGGGCATTGTAAAAAGCTATGTTGAGCTTATGGGCGGTGAAATCCTTGTAGAAAGCCAGCCGGGTAAAGGTACAACAATTACCACACGCATTCCTCACCGAATTGCAAAAGAACACGTTAAGTCCAAACCAAGCGAACAGCTTATAACCGAGATTATCAGGGGAAAGCACGTTCTTCTCGCAGAAGATAACGAGCTTAACCGGGAAATTGCCGTGGAGATTCTTCAGGATATGGGACTTACCGTAAGCACTGCATGTGACGGTGTAGAGTGTGTGGCAGTTCTCTCATCAGAGCCTGTCGGAACATTTGATTTCATACTCATGGATATTCAGATGCCCAACATGGACGGCCTGAAGGCTACCGAAACAATCCGCCGCCTCGATGACAGAACAAAAGCAAATATTCCTATTATTGCAATGACCGCAAATGTTTTTGATACCGATAAAAAAAGTGCGTTTGAGGCAGGAATGAACGGCTTTACCGGAAAGCCGATACAGCTTAATGAATTAATGTCAGAGCTTGTCAGAGTTCTGTCAGAAAGATAATTTCACAAAGGAGCAAGTAACCATGAAAAAACTAATTGCAATACTGATGATTCTTGCAATGCTGACTTCTGTCTGTGGCATTACCGCATCGGCAGAGGAAAAATCAGGTGAGTCTGCACGAGACGATCTCGTGATATACTCCGCTCTCGAGCCTGAAACTCTCGATGTCAGCGTGTCTGTTTCAACAGCCATTCTGTTCAGAAATCTGTACACAACTTTATACAGACTCAATTATAACAACCAGCTTGTACCTGAACTTGCGGAGAGCTATTCCGTAAATGAAGATTTCACCGAGTACAGCTTTGTTATCAGAGATGATTTCTTCTTCTCAGACGGAACTCCGATTACCGTTGAAGATGTTAAGTTCACATTTGACAGATGCATTGAGCTTGGCATTGAGTATTACGATGTTATCGATAAAATCGAAACACCGGATGACAAAACCGTTGTTATCACTCTCAAAGACCCCAACAACGGTTTCATGGCATACATTACATCTGAGCACATGTCAGTCATGAGCAAGGCCGCCATTGAAAGTGGCATGGATGTTGAGAACTGCCCGACAATCACCAGCGGTGCCTATTATGTAGAAAACTGGGACAAAGAAAATCACAGAATTTATCTCAAGGGTAATCCTTACTTCATGGGTACAGGTCCTTCAATTGAAAATGTCACAATCTGCTACAAAATAGACGATACTATTTACGAGGCAATGCAGAACGGTACCATTGATTACGCAACCAACATCTCCTATGATGCCGAAGAAATTCCTTATCTCAGAGTTATTGATGGTATAGACATTATTCCTTATGACAACTGCAGCTGGAACTTTATTTCCCTCAATCAGGAACGCTCTTATTTTGCTGATGTAAATGTTCGCCGTGCAATAGCAAGTGCAATTGATGTTGACTATATCATCAGCAGCTCCCTCTACGGTCAGGGAACACCTGCCCCACTTCTTATTACAGGTGCAATTTCCGGTTATCTTCCTGGATTTAACGACTCCCCATACGACGTTAAAAAGGCAAAGGAATACATGGCAGAATCTGAGTATCCTGACGGATTCAGCATGACTCTTGAGATTTCGGATGATTCCGGCTCTGTTGTTGCAGATTGCGTTAAAACTCTTCTCAAAGAGATAAACATTGACGTTGAGGTTATTAAAGAAGACGGAAACCTCCTCGTAAACAATGCCCTTTCCGGCAACTACGACGCAACTTTCCTCAGCTATTCCATGTATTCAGGTCATATCTCTCATGCAATCCCTCTCTTTATTGATGGTGATCTTCATCTCTCCAGAGGTAACGATACAGAGATTGGCGAACTCATGCAGCGCAGTCTTGCCGTTGATGATGAGGAAAGAGACGAGCTTCTCACAGAGGCTTACTCAATGATGCGTGACCAGTGGCCATACATCGGACTTTACTGGATTACAGTTTATGATGCCAAGGTTTCCGGCCTCCAGCTTTCAGAGCCTGTTGCATCAGAGAAATACATACTCTCAAATATGTATTGGGAATAAGCCGGTAATACCCCATTAAATGAGCATATCACAGAGCATCGGTTTTCCGGTGCTCTTTTTCATATATAAAATAACCTGCCGGTTTTAAGCCGACAGGTTTTCTCTTTATGTATTCAAACAGTATTACTCATCATAAACTGTCATTTTGTTTGGCTTTCACTAAATAGCCTAATCCTGATGAATATACTCAAAAATTTCCTGTTTTGCCCTGCCGAGGTGATGAATTTCATTATAGACATTCTGACCCTCGTAGTATGCTCTCTCGGTAATTACGCATATCTGAATATCGAGAGGATACCCCTTGTTTTCCTTGAGGAACTGCTCGCAGCTCTCTATGGCGATGCGCCACGCCTGATTCTGCGGAAAACCCTTGCCTCCCGATGAAAGCAGAGGAAATGCTATGGAGTGAAGTCTGTGCTCCTTTGTCCATTCAAGACATCTTGTGTAGGTCTCACGAAGTTTGTTTTCCACGTGTTCCTCGCGGCTGTGGTCCCATGTAGGTCCTACGGCATGAATAATGAACTTGGAATTAAGTCTGAAACCTTCAGTTACCACTATTTCCCCTTCGGGACAGTAAGCAAACATTTTGACAGCCTCTGTGAGCTCATTTATTCCTGCAGCATGGTAGATATTCACACAGCAGGTGCCCTGCATTTTAAGACCGGAGTTCGCCGCATTTACTGTTACATCAACCTCGGATTTGACTATGTTGTTCTTTTCAATGTGGAACTTGCCGGCATCACGAACAAAGTAATGTCTTGCGAGCCACTTGGCGATTCCGTCAAGACCGGGATATACTATTCGCTCATTCACATTGGATAAATCGAGTATGTCCCTTATCTCCCAGCGCAGGTTTTTATCTATGACAAATTTCGTGACGGCATCATCATGAAGTTCCAGTATATCCTCAACTTTATTTACTCCGTTCGGAACAACTGAGAAGAACGAATACTGGTTCATCATGCGCTCATCCATGGACGGCGGTTCCATTATAACCATGTCGGAATTTCCCATGGCGACATCATATTCTTTGAGATTACCGAACAGGTCGGTGAGCATGTCCACGGTGAAAATATCCTGATGTTTCTCATGCATCTTATCTCTGTATTTCTGAGGAAGACCTGCGTGTAGTTTTCTTGCATCGAGGCGCCATACAACACAGTCACGCTTATCGAGGTTATTCATGTCACTCTCTGTGGTGGCAAAGTGAAGAGCCATGAGCGGAGATCTCGACCAGTCAAGAAGTCTGGTGGGCAGACCATGGTGCTGACCCAGAATCATCTTTTTCCACACGGAATCACGCATTGTAATGCCCTCAAGCTCGGCATATTTGGCAAAGTTATCGAGTATGGAAAGTTCCAGCTCGGTTTTCTTTTCTTTGCAAACCCTCTGAAGGCTTGTCTTGAGGGTATAGTTTACATCGGGAAGACCTCTGTAAATATACAGATCTCTGTTTCTGCTTATGTTGTCATCGAAGGGATGATCAAACAGCAGACTGTGCAGCTGTTCGGTTGTTGTAATTTTTACTGTGTTAATCATGGAAAGCTCTCCTTTCCTTCTGTTGATACTATTATACCATTTTATACCGTCTCCGTTTGCACAAATATCACAGGCATATTTGGTAATTATGGCGAAAGAAAAGACCGGGCAAAAATATGCCCGGCCGAATATCAGTTCTGCTGTCTTTTGTAAAGCTCGGCGTAAATGCCGTTTTTGGCCATGAGTTCATCGTGGGTTCCGTCCTCTGCGACTTTGCCCTTATCGAGAACGATTATTCTCTCGGCATCTCTCACTGTGGAAAGCCTGTGGGCGACAACGAGGGTTGTCTTTCCCTTTCTTAATTTCATAAGAGAATCGTATATTCTTCTCTCACTCAGGTTATCAAGGGATGAGGTTGCTTCATCGAGAAGAAGTATCGGCGCATCTTTGAGCACAGCTCTCGCAATGCCTATGCGCTGGCGCTGACCACCGGAAAGGAGAACTCCCCTCTCTCCCACAAGGCTGTCATAACCCTCGGGAAGTTCGCTGATAAAGCTGTCTGCATCCGCAAGGGAAGCGGCTCTTTTAACATCTTCGTCACTCGCATTCATGTTGCCCATACGGATATTCTCCGCTATGCTTGCATCGAAAAGATAGGTATCCTGCTGAACCCATGCTATGGATTCACGAAGACTCTTTAATGTGAGTCCTGTTATGTCTTTTCCGTCGATTTTAATAGTGCCTTCTGTTGGGCTGTAAAATCTTGGAAGCAGTGCGCAAAGGGTGGATTTGCCCTCACCTGAAGTTCCCACAACGGCGGTGAACTGTCCTGCGGGAATGTGCATGTTAAGTTTATCGAGTACTTCATCCTGTTCGGAATAGCTGAAGGAAAGGTTTTCAATCTCAATCTCTCCGCTGACATCTGCGAGAGCTTCTGCGTTTGGAGCATCCTGAATTTCAGGCTCGGTCTCCAGTATATCCATAACTCTGTCGAAACCTGCCATACCTGCCTGAAACTGGGTAATCATCCATGCAAGGTGCTGAATAGGATCTGTGAGATAATTGATATACAGCACAAATGCGATTAAATCCGCAAGACTCATGGAGCCGTTCATTACTCCGAGACCACCGATTATGGCAACAGCTATGGTGCAGGCGTAATTGAGGCCTGTAATGGTTTTGTCTGCATAGCTTTCTGTACGGTAAACATCCTTGCGACTTCTCTGAAAGTCATCGCCTGTTCTTTTGAAACGCTCACGCTGGTTTTCCTCCTGAGTGAAGGACTGCACTGTGCGTATTCCGCTGATAATGTCAGCCGCACCTGAGTTTATGTCTGCGATTCTCGCCTGCTTTTCACGGGAAATTCTTCTCAGTCTTTTTCCCCAGAGTATGGTACTTAATACCATTGCAGGAACGAAAATCAGTACTATAAGTCCGAGTTTCACATTGATACCGAGGAGTATTATCGAGGCACCGACAAAGCGTACAAAGTTCATCAGGTAGTCCTCGGGACCATGATGGAAGAACTCCGCAAGATCCAGCATATCATTTGTGAGATTGCTCATAAGATGAGCTGTCTTGTGATGGTCAAAGAAAGAGAAGGAGAGCTTTTCAATGTGAGAGAACAGCTCCTCCCTCAGAGTGTTTTCCATTTTTGCACCGAGCACATGACCGAAGTAGTCATAGATATAGTCAAAGATAAGGAACAGAACCACCCATACAGCCATGGTTATACCCAGGTTAAGAATAGTCTGTCCCCCTGCTGTTCCGCCTATGCTGACATCTGCGATTTTCTTCACGCACAGCGGTATCATCAGAGCCGTGAAGCTGGAACCGAAGGCGGCCAGCATAATCAGTGCAAATTTTTTCCAATATAGTTTGTAGTAGCTTAAAAATTTCTTAAAATGCTTCATGTAGTTTGTATTTAGTTTTTAATTGATTATTTCGCTTTTTAGTTGATAATGATTTATTCATATCAGGTCCAACAATTTAGATTGCGTAGAAAAGCTCCCGGATTGGATAACTTTGTTCTTCCTGCCGTGCCCGCCTTATTTTCAACCTTCCCCTTTGGGGAAGTATGTCCAGTTTTGCTTTGCAAATTCAAGACGGATTAGATTATAAAAAATCTAGAGTTATGCTCATCAATCTTGATTAGATAAAGAGGTCCGCCAAAGACACTTCGTTGTTTGGCTATATTTTTCTGTTCAGAGCTTCGCTCTGCTGTCCTTCTTGGTTTACCTGCATCTGACCTGCTTTTTCTTTACGCTTTTCGAGAAAAGCCTGGCAAAAGCTTTAATCTTTTATTCTACTGTGAATTCTGTCCACTCAATCTCATTGTACTGCATTACATCATCTGCTTTGCACATACCGAACTTCTCATAGAACGGTATGGCGTTTTCATTGGCGATAAGGTACACAGCTATGTCCTTTTCTCCGCCTGCAATTTCATGGGCCTTCTTCATGAGGGTGGTTCCGATGTGCTGTCCCTCATATTCCCTTGCAACGCCGAGATCCGTAATATACAGCCAGTAGGCAAAGTCGGTAAGCCCGAACAGAACTCCCACTATTACGCCCTCATCATTTCTTGCAACAAGGCTTATGGACACATTCTTAACGAGCTTTGCTATTCTCTCCTCGAATCTCTCCTTCGGGTACTGGGATCCGAGGTCGGTTGTTTTAAGGAAATCGATATATTCTTCTTCTGTGAGCCTTTCTTCTTTATAAGTAATCATGATTATTCTCCGATTTTTGCGTAAACATAGGTATCTTTCCAGATTGGATTTCCATTATCATCCCTGTGGAAAAACACGTTCTTCTTAAAATG
>JAUNDK010000064.1:0-1661 GCA_030526115.1 Clostridia bacterium | reverse complement strand
CGAGCATATATTTCTCGGGTCACATTCGGCGTAAACTCTGTGTGTTCCGTTTGCGAGGGCATAATCGACTACAGCTGTCAGAGCTTCAAGTGCATAGCCTTTACGCTGATAATTTCGGTTGACGATGTAACCCACTTCCCTTGCGTCGAAATCACGCTTACCGAAGTAGATATTGCCAATTACTCTGCCTGTTTCCTTCAGATCCATGGCGAAGAATTCATCACTGCCCACACGGTAATTGAGGTGTTCCCTGCCGTTTTCGTAGGTTATTCCCGGATAACCCTCGAATTCATCATCCCTTAACTGTGAGAGAAATTCATACAGATCGTCGTAATCCTTCTCCTCAAAGGGCCTCAAAATGAGTCTTTCTGTTTCTATCATTTCTGTTACCTTTATAATATTTCCACTACCTCGAATTCCTCAAAGACCATATCAAGATCCTCTGTGAACTCATAGCCGAGTTCTTTTCCTTCTTCCGTGAAGAAACCGATATGATTTTTCTGCCAGGATTCAAGGCATTCATCCTCACCTTCGAGCTTTGCGATGTCGAAGGTCATCTCATTAAACTTGAGAAAACGAATATTTGTTGTCTTTACCACACAGCGTGGGTTGCCGTCCCAGTCGGTGATTACGCTGAGTTTTCCGATTTCCGGCATAACCTCTTCGCCGCTGTCAAAGGCGAATTTTGAGCTGCAGGTTGCCTTCTTTTTCCCCTCCAGCACCAGAGCTAACAGGGCATTACATGGACCTTCGCTGAGTTCAAAATGCCATCTCTCAAGACTGCTTATTTCCATCTCTGTATTTTCTCCAGTAATTGTAGCTTTCGCTTACCATGTTGTTCTGCTTATGGCTTATGGGGGTTCGTCTCTCGAAGAGCTCAAATCCTGTACGCTCAGCGACTTTGTTGGATGCATCGTTTGCCACATCGATAAGAAGCACCATGTAGTCAAGATCACTCACCTGCATACACCGGTCGAAAAGAGCATTGACCGCCTCGGTGGCATAGCCGTGACCCTGATAATCTTCATCGAGGAAGTAGGCTATTTCCACTTCGTTCA
This sequence comes from Clostridia bacterium, assembly GCA_030526115.1. GTDB lineage: Bacteria > Bacillota > Clostridia > Oscillospirales > Acutalibacteraceae > SIG603. The sequence continues at coordinate 603 of JAUNDK010000064.1, read as the reverse complement.
CAGTATCCTCAAGGCCCATGCCCACAGAACCGATGAATTTATCCTCACCTTTAAGGGTGATGGCATAACGCTTTGCCTGATACACATCGGTGCTTTCCTTCTGGCTCTGATGCCAGTCAACGTAACCGTTAAGGCTCTCGGCATCGGGGATATTTTCCGACCAGTCACGCATGAACTTCATCACGCTTTCCTGCCAGACGATTCTCGCAATATCGGGCTGATCTTTCCTCTCGAGGTCTCTGATTATTAGTCTTTCTGTTTCTATTTTCATTTTTATTTACCTGTCTTTCATTATAAATTCCAGGTTCCACACACAGGTTCATAATAATACTTATTCTGCGGAAAATCAAGAGAAAAAGAGCCCATCCCTTTTGGGATGAGCCCTGAAAAATACATTTCAAATTAATATGATGTTTTTACTTTACAGTCGCATACTTTACGGCAGTATAAGCGGAATATACCTTTGTTGAACCTATGGTCTTGTAAGCTCTGACTTTATAATAATATGTCTTTCCCTTTGTGAGACCTGTGTTCTTGTAGTAGGTTGATCCTGCGCTTACTGTCTTGATAAGGCTGTATGTGCCTGTTTTGCTTGTGGCTCTG
>JAUNDK010000063.1 GCA_030526115.1 Clostridia bacterium | reverse complement strand
TTACCCTTATAGGGTTATTATTCAAACCCCGTCCTTTCGGGCGGGGTTTTTGATTACTTTGTGAGATCCATCTCCATAATTCCCTGAAGGAACGGATGCTTATCATCTCTCTTTGTTCCAACGAGCTTAAATCCACTCATTTCATAGGTGTTAAGTAACTTTTTATTATCATAAACCATGATGAGTTTTATCTTTTTTGCACCACTGGTTATAGCCTTGTTTCTGCAGAAAGCAATCAGCATTCTGCCTACACCAAGACTCTGATATTCAGGAAGAACCGCAAATTTCTGAAAAGAATATGTTTCAGGGTCTTTCTTTTCCAGCTGAACATATCCTATAATTTTATCTTTGCCGTCCTTTGTGTTTTCAATCCAGGCGGCATACATGTGAACTCCTCTTGCTTTGGCGGCCTGAAGATCTTCAAGTTCAATGAATGCACCGCTTGATGGATAATTTTCTTTAGTAAATCCGAATTTTTCCGCATTTGCTTTGAATGCCTCTCTTATGGTGTTTACACACTCCGGGAGGTCTTCGTATTTAACGGAAAGAATTCTGTAATTTTCCATGTTTCTCTCCAAATTATATACTGTAATAGCTTTTGTATTATAATGCATAAGTGCTTATTTTACAAGAATTACAGATATTTTTAGAATTAGTTCTAAATTTAACTAATTTCTTGCTTTTTTATATGTGTAAGTGTAAAATATCTACATAACAGGAGGTATGATAAAATGGCAAAAAACAAAGAAGGCAAAAAGAAGGGATCGGCATTATTTGTAATCGTAATGATTATTCTTGCAGGTGTTTTTGCGGTTGCACTCTACAATGTTGTAAATTACTATGTAACCTCAAGCAGGAATGAGGCCGGTTTCGAAGAGCTCAGAGAACTTACCGAAGATACGGCAGAAGCTGAAAACGACGAGGAAACCATCGAAGTTTATTTCGACGATGAAGGAAATGTACTCACAGAAGAGGAGTACCTGAAACTTGCGGAATCCGGCAAGGTTACCGTTATCGAAGACGAGGGATTATATCCGGATGAAAGCGACGGCGATAAGGTACTTGTAAAAAAGGTAATAAAACCATCTTTCCTGAAGCTTCTCAGAATAAACAGATATTTTACGGGCTGGATAACCGTTCCGAATACAAATATCGATTATCCGGTTGTTCATACTCCGGATGAGCCTGAACATTATCTGCGTATTGATTTTAACGACGAGCCTGCCACATGCGGAACACCTTTCGTCGGTGACGGTTGTTCTACCGAGAGTGATTCCTTTGTAATCTATGGTCATAACATGAATAATGATACCATGTTTGGCACCCTTGATTACTACAAGGAAGAGGATTTCTGGAAAAAGAACAAAGAATTCACTTTCAGTTCTTTATATGAGGACAACACATATACGGTTTTTGCTGCTTTTGAGACAGAGATAAGCTCAAGTGCTTTTCCATATTATTCATTTGTCGGAGACCTTGATAAAGAAAGTTTTGATGAGCTTGTCGAAAATGTAAAAGAGGCTTCGATGTATGATACCAAACTTGAACCTGAATATGGTCAGCAGCTGCTTATGCTCTCTACCTGTTCATATCATTCGAACTCAGGAAGATTTGTGGTAATCGCATATAAAAACGATGATACCAAAACAGATAAAAAATCAAAATAATATAAAAGAGGTAAAATATTATGACAGATGTACTTGCAATCGGCGAAGCTTTAATTGACTTTGCTCCTGTTTCAGTGGATGAAACAGGCTATCCTACCATGGCTGCAAAGCCGGGCGGAGCTCCTGCAAACTTTCTCGCAGCCCTCACAAAGAGAGGACTTTCCACAGGGTTAATCACCAAGGTAGGAGACGATGCCTTCGGTAAACTTCTCAAGGGCACACTTGATGATGTTGGAATCAGCACAGATGGTGTTATGACAGATTCCGATGTTTTCACTACACTTGCATTTGTTACCCTGGATGAAACAGGCGACAGAGATTTCTCTTTTGCAAGAAAGCCCGGAGCAGATACATGCATGAACTTTGATGAGATTGATACAACACTCATTGATAATACAAAGGTCTTCCATTTCGGAACACTTTCTCTCACCAATGACCCATCCAAAACAGCAACTGAAAAGGCTATCGCTTACGCAAAGAGCAAAGGTAAGATTATCACATTTGATCCTAACTTAAGAGTACCGCTCTGGCCTGATCTTGAGGATGCAAAAAAGGCTATTCTCTGGGGCTGTGCACAGGCTGATATTATCAAAATAAGCATAGAAGAGGTTGAGTTTATCTTCGGTTGCGGTGAGAAAGAGGGAGCGGAAAAGCTTCTTAATGAATACGGCGTAAAACTTGCATTCGTCACTCTCGGTAAAGACGGCTGTTATTTTGCCAATAAGAACGGTACAGGCTATGTTAAGGGTTACAGCGTAAAGACTGTTGATACAACAGGTGCCGGTGATATTTTCGGCGGAACAGCGGTTTACGGCGTTCTCAGCTCAGGAAAGGCACCGGAAGATTTATCCGCAGAAGAAGTAACCGAAATTACAGATGTAGCATGTGCAACCGCTGCACTTTCCACAACAAAATTCGGTGGAATTTTAAGTGTTCCGAACCCTGATGATGTAGAGGAATTCAGAAAAGCAAACTAAAATTTGCAAAAATGTTGTCTTTTTTTCATTGATAAACTTTTTCCATGTGATATTATTATCCCATATGAATAATTCATCAGGAAAGGGATAAATTTAATGAAAAAAATACTTTGTATATTACTGGTACTCGTTATGGCATCTGCCCTCACAGCATGTGGAAGCAAAAAAGAGACTCCACAGCCTGATGTTCAGCAGAATACTGTTACAACACCGGTTAATGATAATGAAGACAGCATTCCTGAGATTCCCGCTGATGTTCAGCCTCAGGGTGCAGAAAACTCACAGCAGGTTGCGCAGCCACAGAACGAGGCTACTCCCGAACCCGCTGCAACACCTGAGTCGGAAGCAACACCGGAACCGACAGAAAACGGTATGGTTAATGTCTGTATCTCAGATGCAGAGGGTGTTAATATCCGTTCAGAGGCAAACACAGACTGTGAAATAGTCGGTGAGGCCTATTACGGTCAGGTTTTCAGACTTGTCAGTGAAGATAACGGAGAAGGCTTCAATGCCATCAGCTATAACGGCACAACAGCGTATATTTCTTCCGAATATTCCTATACAACAGAAATGTCAAAGGAAGACTTCGATTCATATTCAGACAGTGACGAAGAAAACGAATCTGATGATGAAGAAGATACAGAAGATAATGAAGAAGGCGAAGAGAAAGCCGGAGTAAAAGCTGAAACAACCCGTGAAAATGAGGACGGACAGAAAAGATAAACTATGTGAGGCAGGCGAAAACCCTGCCTCTTTTAGAACCTGTGAAAGGATAAATTTATGAATGTAATGGTAATCGGCGGAGGACATCTCGGAAGAGAAATTGCCCTTGAGCTGGACTCAAACGGTCATGATGTCATTGTTGTAGAGGAAAATCATGATAAGCTTTCCCTTCTTGATGGTAAATTCGGAGGAACAACCATAACATCATTCCCCATGGATATTGAGAATCTCAGAAATGCGGGAATTGAAAGCTGCGATGCTGTTGCCGTGGTAACATCCGATGATAATCTGAATATCGCAGTAAGTCAGATAGCCCAGAATATTTTTCATATAGATAACGTAGTGTCCAGAATTACCGATCCTCTCAGAGAGGATATATTTAATGATTTCGGACTAAGAACCGTATGTCCTACAAATATGGGCAAAGACAGCATAATCACAGCCCTTATGGATCCTAAAGAATCACAGATTCTTAAGTTCGGAACTTCGACGGTTACTTTCAGAATCAGAAATCCCGAAAAGAAAGACCTTCACAGATTTCTTCCACAGCTTACGGGTGAAAAAGGTGAATATGTTTTTGGTCTGATAAGAGAATCCGGAAAGTTCTGTATGAATTTTCCTATGTCAAGCGAAATTGTAAGTGAGACTGATTTTCTGGTTTACGCATGTGAAACCGACTGATTGCAAGAGGGAGTATAACAATGAATACAGTAATATGCGGTGGCGGAAAGTTAGGCACCAATGTCGGAAGAGCCATGCTGGCAAAGAAAAACGATGTCATGGTTATTGAGATAGACAATCTCAAAGCTAAGAAACTTTCCACAGAATTAAACACAAAAATCCTTCCGGGAGACTGCACAAGAATTGAAACTCTTGAAAGTGCGGGAACCATGGGCTGTGATTGTTTTATGGCGTTAACAGGTTCCGATCAGGCTAATCTTGTTGCATCCCAGCTGGCAAGAAATTACTTCAAGGCAAAAAAGGTTATCTCAAGAGTAAATGACCCAAGAAATATCGAGACATTCAAAGCCCTTGGTATAGAATTAACCGTTTCAAGTACAGAGATTATAACCAATCTTATCGAGCAGGAGGCAAGTATAGCTTCTTCACGCCTTGTTGCTTCTTTGGGTAAGGGTCAGGCCGAGATTATTTCGGCGATACTTCCCGAAAAATCAGTGCTGGATGGCAAACGCCTCAAAGAAATCAGATTCCCCAAGGGTGTGCTTATCGTTTCGCTTACCCATGGTGAAGAGGTTATCATTCCAAACGGTGATACCATACTGAATATCGGCGATGAAATAGTTGCGGTATGCACAGGCAAAACCGTAAAGGAATTCAATAAAAAAGTTTACGAGAGACGCAAATAAAACCACAGGGGCAGTTCTTTTGGGGACTGTCCCTTTAATTTGCAATACATTGTGTTTTATTATATAATCTAAAGAAAAACCAAACGGAGATTGTTATGAATTACGGAGCTTCCACAGCCTGTTTTTACCCCGTTGAGAGTGAGCTTGGACTAAAAACTCTGCTTGAATGCGGATATAAATATATAGAACTGTTTACCAATACAATAAGCGAGACAGAGCCCGAATACATTAAAACCCTGAAGAAAACTGCTGATGAATACGGAGCAAAGTTTGTGTCGCTTCATCCATACACCTGCCTGATGGAAGGAATGTACTTTTTCTCCGGGTATGAGCGCAGATTTCATGACGGTACAGAGCTGTACAGAAAATATTTTAACGCTGCAAATCTGCTTGGTGCAGAAGTGCTGGTTTTTCATGGTCAGGCAGCATTCAGGGATAAATATGCATTTTCTGATGACTTCTATCTGGAGCGTTTTGTGAAGCTATCTGAGGAAGCTGAAAAATTCGGCGTTATTCTGTGTCAGGAAAATGTCTGCAATTATCGAGCGGGAAATATTGATTTTGTCAGGTATATGAAATCTCAGCTGAAAGAAAAGGCAAACTTTGTATTTGATATAAAACAAGCTAGACTTGTGGGGTATAACCCGATTGATATGATAAATGCGATGGGGAACAGTATCAGACATGTTCACCTGAGCGATGCGGACGAAAACTCAAAATGTCTGCTTCCGGGTTTCGGTAATGAAAAATTTGAAGCTGTGTTTGATGCTCTCAGAAAAAACCGCTTTGACGGAAATGTGCTGGCAGAGGTTTACAGTGATGCAATAGATAGTAACGAACAGCTCGTAACAAGCCTGAAACACATGAAAAAGATAGTTCCCGATATGATTTTTTCTTGATTTTACACGTTAAAAGCTTTATAATATTTTAACTAACAATATCGGAGGTACCGAAATGAAATGTCCTTTTTGTGCATACACAGAGAGCAAGGTTATAGATTCCCGTCCCACAGATGAAGGCGAAAGAATTCGTCGCCGCAGAGAGTGTGGACAGTGCGGAAAGAGATTCACCACTTATGAGATTATCGAAAGTGTTCCGGTTATTGTAGTAAAGAAAGATAAATCCAGACAGGTTTTTGACAGAAACAAACTTTTAAGCGGACTTTTAAGAGCCTGTGAAAAGCGTCCTGTCTCAATAGACCAGCTTGAGGATATTGTGGATGAGATTGAGAATAATCTTCAGAATTCTCTTGAGAGAGAGGTTTCTTCTCAGGTTATCGGAACCTATGCCATGGAAAAACTTAAGGCTGTTGATGAAGTTGCCTATGTCAGATTTGCATCTGTTTATCGTCAGTTTGCAGATATCAACAGCTTCATGGATGAGCTGAATAAAATTATGAATAACAGAAAATGATTTATACGGACGGCTTATGCTGTCCGTTTTTTCTGTGGGAAAAATTCTTGATTTAGCTATGTTTTTTCGCTATAATCATAATAGATTAGTATGCAATCGGAGATTTACGAAACAATGGCAGTATTAAGCGTTTTTAATATAAAAAAGAGCTTCGGTGAAGAAGACATAATAGAGAATATCACCTTTGAGGTGCAGAAGAACGATAAAATCGGTCTCGTTGGAATAAACGGTTCCGGCAAGACGACTCTGTTTAAGGTTCTCAGCGGTGACTATATTCCCGATGACGGAACTTTTACCCTTGGTAAAGATGTAAACCTGGGATATATGGAACAGCATGTATGCCGTAACGATACCATTTCCGCATTTGATGAGGTTGAGACGGTTTTCTCAAAGCTCATGGAAATGGAGGAGAAGCTGAACAGAATAAATCACCAGCTTCGCAAAGAGGGACACGCAACAGACGAGCTTATTCTCGAAAGCACAGCTCTGAATGATGAGTTTATTGCCCTCGGTGGTCTTACCTACAAAAACAGAGTAAGAAGCACCATGATAGGCCTTGGATTTAAAGAAGATGAACTGAATCTTCCTGTCGGCGTTCTCTCCGGAGGTCAGAAAGGTAAACTTCAGCTGGCAAAAATGCTTTTAAGCGGTGCAAATCTTCTTTTACTGGATGAGCCTACAAACCACCTCGATATTACAGCTACAGAATGGCTTGAAGATTTTCTTAAGAGCTATAACGGTTCTTTTATAGTTATTTCCCATGACCGTTACTTCCTTGATGCTGTAACCAACAGAACTTTCGAGATGTCAAACAAGCATCTCACACCATACAAGGGTAATTATTCCAATTACCTCAAATTAAGGGAAGAAGCACGTCTTGCCCAGCAGAGGGTTTACGATGCTACACAGAAAGAGATTAAGCGTATAGAGGGAATAATCGAACAGCAGAGGCGCTGGAATCAGGAGCGCAACTATGTAACTATTGCTCACAAGCAGAAATCCATTGACCGACTTGAAGCAACTCTTGATAAACCTGAAGATGAGCCGGATGTAATCGACTTCCAGTTCCACGCATCCCAGAGGGGCGGTAACGATGTTCTCATGGTCAAAGATCTTGCACTGAGTTTCGATGAAAAGCATCTTTTCTCAAATGTAAGCTTTGACATACACCGCCGGGAGAAAATCTTCCTCATCGGTCCTAACGGATGCGGAAAGACATCTCTTCTCAAGGTTCTGCTTGGAATCAATAAACAGGACGAAGGTTCATATAAATTCGGTGCCCATATAGATGTAGGCTATTATGATCAGTCTCAGCGAAGCCTTGATGACAGTAAGCGTGTCATAGACGAAATCTGGGATTTACACCCACGCATGGTGGAGTCTGAAGTAAGAGGAGCCCTTGCGGTATTTCTCTTTAAAGGTGAAGATGTATTCAAGCCGGTTTCCGGTCTTTCCGGTGGCGAGAGGGCAAGAATTCTTCTCTTAAAGCTCATGCTGGCAGAGACAAATTTCCTCATCCTCGACGAGCCCACAAACCACCTCGATATTACATCAAGAGAGGCTCTCGAAGATGCCCTCAAGAATTACGACGGAACTTTGTTCGTGGTATCCCATGACCGTTACCTCATCAACAAACTTGCCGATAAGGTTCTCTACCTCGATGAGAGCGGTGTAACAGAATATCTCGGTAATTACGATGATTATATTGCCAAGCGCGAACAGCAGGTTGCCGAGCTCCCTCCTGAACCGAAAGAGGAGAGAGTCAACGAATATAAACTCAATAAGGAGCGCAGAAGTGAAATCCGTAAAATGCGTACCAAACTCCGCAACTGTGAGCAGGAAATAGAAAACAACGAGCTTGCAGTGGAGGAGATAGAGGCTCAGCTTGCTGACCCTGAAATCGCAACAGATTATGAAAAAATAACAGAACTTTCCCTCGAGCATCAGAGACTGAAGGAAGAAGGGGAAGAGCTGTTCCTTAAATGGGAGGAGTTAAGCGAGTGGCTCGCCGAGAATGACTCGGAGGATTAACTCGAAGTGATAATATGAAAGCAAGAATTTATACTTTAGGCTGTAAGGTAAACCAGTACGAGTCCGAGGCCATGATGGGCATGTTAGCCGATAACGGCATAAGAGCCGCTGAAAAGGGCGAACCTGCGGATATCGTAATTGTAAACTCATGTACAGTTACCGCACAGAGCGACCACAAGGTTCGACAGACCCTTCACAGGGCAAAAAAAGATAACCCTGATTCCGTTGCAGTTCTCACAGGATGCATGGTTCAGGCATTCCCTGAGGAAAGTGAGGCACTCGCAGATGCCGACATCATACTCGGCAATTCCGGCAGAAACAAGCTCCTGCCTCACATCATGAACTTCATGTCCACAAAGCAGAGAATTATAGATGTTCCGGAGCATACAAAAGGTGAGAAGTTTGAGAGCATGAAAGTAAGCTCATATTCCGAGAGAACACGAGCTTTCGTAAAAATAGAGGACGGTTGTAACCGCTTCTGTTCCTACTGCATCATTCCTTACGCAAGAGGACGAGTCAGATCCAAGCCACTTGACGAATTAAAGGAAGAACTCCACGAGCTTGCAGAGAACGGCTACAAAGAGGTTGTTCTCACAGGTATTAACCTTTCCTGCTATGGTCAGGAGTTCGGCCTTCACCTCTGTGATGCCATAGAGGCAGCATGTGCCGAGGAGAAGATAGAGCGTGTCCGTTTAGGCTCCCTCGAACCCGAGCAGCTCTCGAAGGATGTTATAGAGCGCATGGCAAAACAGCCTAAGCTCTGTCCTCAGTTCCATCTTTCCCTTCAGTCAGGCTGTGACGAGACCTTAAAGCGCATGAACCGCCATTACGATACTGCAGAATATCGTGAGATATGTAATAACCTCAGAGCAACTTTTGACAATGTTGCAATTACCACTGATATTATGGTCGGCTTTGCAGGCGAGACAGAAGAGGAGTTCGAACAGAGCCTTAACTTTGCAAAAGAGATTTCCTTTGCAAAGGTTCATGTTTTTGCCTACTCCAGACGCCCGGGAACAAAGGCCTACGATGCTCCGAATCAGGTAAGCAACAGGGATAAGGAAAAGCGCAGTCATGCCATGATAGAAGCTACTGTGGCCACTCAGAATGCTTTTTACAATGCTCAGATAGATAAGGTTGAAACTGTTCTTTTTGAGAGAGAAAAGTCAGCGGGAATATATGAAGGCTATACCATGAACTATACTCCTGTTCTTGTTCACTCTGATGTTCCTGTTTCAGGTCAGATATTACCTGTAAAAATAACCGGTACGGAAAATGGATGTTGCACAGGCGAACTGTGTTAAGTAACATCCGACAGTTTATATTAATAAAGTAAGGTGTGAAAAATGTCTAAAAAAGAAAAATTCAGGTTTACCAAAAAAGAAAAAAGCTGGATAATGTATGACTGGGCAAATTCTGTTTATGCAACCAATGTACTTGCGGCGATATTTCCGATTTATTTCGGTAATGTATGTAAAGCGGCAGGAGCAGATAATGTTGTACTCTGGTCATACGGAACAAGTGCCGCAACATTCATAGTTGCATTACTCGCACCGTTCCTCGGTGCCCTCGGAGATAACAAAGGCTTTAAGAAGAAGTTCTTTACCGCATTTATGTTTGTCGGTGTACTGTTCACCTTGAGCTGTGCGTTTGTTGATAACTTCAAACTTATGCTTATAGGTTATGCATTGTCTCATATAGGTTTCAGCGGTGCAAACCTGTTCTATGATGCATTCATCACAGATGTTACCAACAACGAGCGAATGGACCGAGTATCCTCCATGGGTTATGCCATGGGATATATAGGAGGAAGTACCATTCCGTTCATTGGGTCTATCGTAGTTCTTGTTCTCATGGGAATGGATAACCCGATGGCATTTAAAGTTGTAATGATGATTACATCCCTGTGGTGGTTCCTGTTCTCAATACCTTTCCTCAAAAATGTTCATCAGGAATATTATATCGAGGAAAATACCGGTAAACTGATCAGTTCATCATTTAAGAACCTCTGGCATACAGCAAAGAATATAGTTGAGATTAAAGGTCTTTTAATCTTTATCCTGGCTTACTTCTTCTATATTGACGGAGTAAACACTGTAATCTCAATCTCAACATCCTACGGATCAATTCTCGGACTTAATTCCATAATGATGATACTTGCCCTGCTGGTAACTCAGATTGTTGCGGTTCCATGCTCCATTATTTTCGGTAAGCTGTCATCAAAGTACGGTTCAATTAAAATGCTCTGTTATGCGGTTGGAATGTATATTCTTGTTGTAACAGTCGGATTCTTCATGGGATTCATCATCGAGCAGAATCCGGGCAGTGAGTCCGCACTCATGAAATCTCAGGTTCTTTTCTGGGTACTTGCTTTCTTAGTCGGTACAGTTCAGGGTGGAATTCAGGCAATAAGCCGTTCCTATTTCGGTAAGCTTATCCCTGCTGACAGATCCAACGAGTATTTCGGCTTCTTCGATATTTTCGGAAAGTTTGCCGCAGTTATCGGACCGCTTCTTGTGGCTTTCGTAAAACAGCTCACAGGCAGAGATTCTGTATCTGTCATTTCCCTCGCAATACTCTTTACAATCGCACTTGTACTTCTTATTACAGGCCGACCTCATTTTGCCAAGGCAGAGGCGGAAGCAGCAAAGAATAATAATTAAAACAAGAAGCTCCTCTGATATTACATCAGGGGAGCTTTGTTCAGTATATACTGTTTTCAGTAATGATTTTGTCTGGCCGTATATCGTGATTTTCGCTCGGAATATCATCGGCTATCTGTATTTCATAAGCGGCGGCAAGTTTTTTGCAGTCTGAGTTTTCAGAGAGGAATCGGTCATAGTATCCACCGCCGTAACCTATTCTTTTTCTGTCACTTGTAAAAACAGAACCCGGCATGATAACAAGAAAACTGTTATCCGCTTTTTCAAGAATTTTACCAGATTTAGGCTCTTTGATTCCAAATGAACCGCATTCGAATTCTGTGTTCTCATCCACAAGAATAAAAATCATCTCTTTACCCACAACTTTTGGGAGCCACATATTCTTGCCACATTTAATAATATCTTGTTTTAAAAGCATTACATCCACTTCGTTGTTAATGGGGGAGTAGAGGCATATATTCTGTGCTTCGGAGAACTCTGAAGTATTCCTGATTTTTGAGCAGATCTGTTCAGAGAACGCAGAAACCTGCTCTGAATTCATAGCTCTTCTTAGTTTCAGTTTTTCTTTTCTTATTTCAGCTTTTGTCATATAATCACCGGAAAAATACTAACATCAAACAGGGAATAAGTCAAAGAATATTAATTGTAAACGGCAGATTTTTATGATAAAATAAGGCAACTAAAGAAAAAGGAAGTACACAATGAGAGCACTTATTGCCATGAGCGGTGGTGTGGATTCCACAGTAGCCGCATATATTATGAAGAAGCGTGGTTTCGATTGCATAGGAGCCACCATGAAATTATACGATAACGAAGATGTGGGTGTTTCCCGTTCAAGAACCTGCTGTTCCGCTGATGATATTGCTGATGCAAGGGGAGCGGCAGATAAAATTGGAATACCTTACTATGTTTTCAATTTCAAGGATGACTTTAACGAGAAGGTAATAAAGAAATTCGTGGAGTCCTACGAGAATGGATTTACCCCAAACCCATGTATAGACTGTAACCGCTATCTCAAGTTCGAGAGACTGTCAAAGAGGGCAGAGGAGCTGGAATGCGACTATGTTGTAACAGGTCACTATGCGAGAATAGAGGAAAAAGACGGCAGATTCCTCCTCAGAAAAGCAGTAAACCTTGCAAAGGATCAGAGCTATGTTCTCTACTCCATGAGCCAGAAGGAGCTCTCAAGAACAGTATTTCCACTGGGAGATATTTCCGATAAGGATGAAGTTCGCCGAATAGCTGACGAAGCGGGGCTTGTCAACGCCGCAAAACCGGACAGCCAGGATATATGTTTTGTTCCCGATGGTGATTATGCAAAGGTTATAGAGCATTACACAGGCAGAAAGTACCCTGAGGGCGACTATATCGACATAAACGGTAATGTTATAGGAAAACACAAGGGCATAATTCATTACACCATAGGACAGCGCAGAGGCCTCGGAATCGCTATGGGCAGACACATGTATGTATGTGCGAAGGACCCTGTAAATAACACAGTCACCTTAGGCGATCAGATTGACTTATTCAAAAAAGAATGTCTTGTAAAAGATTTCAACTGGATTATGTACGAGAACCCACCGAAGGAGCTTCGTGCTACGGTTAAACTCCGCTACAATCAGAAACAGGAGTATCCCTGTACTGTGTATCCCGAGGATGGTTATGTCCGCATAGTAATGGATGAGCCACAGAAGGCAGTAGCTGCAGGACAGGCGGCAGTAGTTTACGACGGCGACTATGTAGTCGGCGGCGGAACGATAATATAAAAATTACCTCCAAAACCATTAAAAAAAGGTTTTGGAGGTTTTTGATTTTATTTGTTCAGATTCTGTTCCCAGATATTACCTTCGACAGTTCTCATGTCTGTGAGGTCGTAGTTTTCTGTAAGATACTTACCAATGAAAT
>JAUNDK010000130.1 GCA_030526115.1 Clostridia bacterium | reverse complement strand
TCATCAAAAAGATAAAGGAAGAGTTTGGTGATGCAATAACAATGCTCAGCCATGACTTTTACTATAAGGCTCACGATGATATTCCTTTCGAGGACAGAAAAAAGCTGAATTATGACCATCCGGACTCCTTCGACACCGACCTGATGATAGGACATATAAAGCAGCTTATCAATGGGGAAAGCATCGAGAGACCGGTTTACGACTTTACGATTCACAACAGAATCAATGAAACGGTAACCGTAAGGCCGTCAAAGGTCATAGTTGTGGAGGGGATTCTTATCTTTGAAAACAAAGAACTTCGGGATTTGTGCGATATCAAGGTATTCATCGATACCGATGCCGATGTGCGCATAATCAGAAGAATTGTTCGTGATGTCCATGAGAGAGGCAGAACACTTGAATCCGTAGTAACGCAGTATCTGACCACAGTGAAGCTTATGCACGAGCAGTTCGTGGAGCCGACCAAAAAGTATGTTGATGTCATTATTCCTGAGGGCGGATATAATCAGGTTGCGTTGGAAATGCTCAACGAAAGAATCTATGCGCTTCTGAAAGGGCGTGAACAGCGTTGACGGAAAACTCAAAAGAGAACAAAGCTCTGCTGTATACCTTATTTGTGACACTGGCCCTGTTATGGGGCCTCTCTTTTTTAGGAACCAAAGCGGCCCTTGTTAAATTGGATCCAATAGAGCTTCTGGCTGTCAGATGGGGAATATCACTGATTCTATTCTGTCTTCTTATCGGGCTGAGAATCATAAAGGTAAGCTATAAAGGCAAGAATATCAGGCTGCTGGTGCCGGCGGTTCTTGTGCAGCCGTGTATCTACGCAATTCTCGAGGCATGGGGCATCAATCTGACAACTTCATCGGAAAGTTCCATTTTTATAGCTGTTATTCCGCTCATGGTTGTTCTGGAAAGCTTTCTCTTTTTCAAGCAGAAAGTTTCCCGGCGCACAGGTCTTGGAATTATAATAGGGTTTACAGGAGTAGTCACTTCCATTGTTTTTTCACCGGAGTTTTCCACAGGTGGAAAGTTTGCAGGGTACATATGTCTTTTAGCAACAGTAGCCGCAGGAGCTCTGTATACCTTGCTGTCAAATAAGCTTGGGCAGGAGTTTTCAACAATGGAAACAACCTTCGGACTGGCGGTTGGGGGAGGACTGTTCTTTAACGCGCTTTCTTTGCTGCAGGGAAATGGCCTTCATCCGTATAAGGTGTTCTTAGCCGGAGGACAGACCATGTGGGCCTTGATTTATCTGGGGGTAGGCTGCTCCTTCGCCGCTTACATAATCTTTAACTATACACTTTCGAGGCTGAAGGCGGAGCTTGCAGCATGTATACAAACTAAGTCCATTACTGTGATTGGTGTTATAGCAGGAATAGTGTTTGGCGGCGATGCCTGGGGCTGGTATACTATTCTGGGAATGCTGATGACTGTTGCGGGAATTGTCATTGCTTCCAGAGATGTGAAATAAAGTGCTATATTGACAATGATGTAACATTATGGTAATATTATCTCAGGGAAAGAGTTTGAACGCATAGCAGAAAACTATGGGGGAGAACTTATGAAAGATTACCAGCAGAAAAGAATGAAGAATCATGTACTGCCTCAGCCTGTTTACAGACAGGCATTGTGGGCGGTGAAGGATTTGCTGAGGCTGAAGAGCAGACTCAGTGAGTTAAGGGGAGAAGCCTATGTGCCGGGAGAGCGGAATCTTCTCCGGCCTTGCATGGGATATGGCACGGGATATGTGTGTGATGTTACAGGAAACAGAGCGGCAGAGATTGCAAATCTGTCGTGGAGAATCGATGCGATTGTCAGTGCCTTTGACACGGTACCGGAGAAGTATCGCAAGGGAATAGAGAATAAACTTGTATACGATGTGCCCTACAATGATAATTTCCACCCAAATACATGGAAGAAGTGGCAGCAGGTTTTCCTGTATTATGTAGCCAAAAATTTGCATATTATGTGAAAAAAAGAAAAAAATATAAATTTTTCTAAAAAATGT
>JAUNDK010000062.1 GCA_030526115.1 Clostridia bacterium | reverse complement strand
TGACAGAATGTCGGAAAACGGTAAAATGCTTTTCTGGGAAAAGGTGACAGAGCTGAACCATGTGAATCCTGATTTGTTCCCCTAAGCAAAAATCAAGTACCGCCGTAAGGTGGTACTTTTTTATATAAATTGTGTACTTTCAATAAAACAGGTGTGGATTTACTCTCAGGTTTCATTGACAATTTGGTTAATTGTATTATAATAATATTTATATAAGTATATACATTATTATATAAAATTTTGTATGGTAAGAAAAAGGAGGACCTCTGAAAAATGTATAAAAAAATTTCGGCACTTTTTCTGAGTCTTGTCATCTTGATTGTTGGGTTGTCTGTTCCCGCTTTGGCGGCGGAAAAGACTGTTGCCAGCAAAACCATAGGAATTGTTTTTGACAATTCAGGTTCTATGTATCTCGATGGCAAAATGGACTGGTGCCGTGCAACCTATGCAACGGAAATCTTCGCATCAATGATGAATGACGGCGATACCATGTATGTATATCCCATGCATAATATTGATGTTGAAGGTCAGACCTTCACAAAGGAAAATCCGCTGAAGATTTCCGGCCCGCTTGATTCAAGAGTGGTCGAGGAAATGTTTACTCCGGATGCTCAGGGCACGCCTATTGAAACTGTGGACTGTGCGTATAATGATCTGAAGGGAAAAGACGGTGAAAAATGGCTTATTGTCCTCACCGACGGCGACAGATTCTCCGAGAATATGCAGTGGCTCGATGAATACGAGGGAGATACAGCCAATACCAAAAACGAGCTCACCAAAAGACTGAATGAATATCGCAAAGATATGAATATCATCTATCTCGGTGTCGGTGAACAGGCTGTACTTCCTGATATTACATCAACTGATACCAACAAGTTCTATGTGGAGAAGGCCTCTGACAGTAACGAGATACTCAATAAGCTCTCAAGTCTTAACGGTCTTATCTTCGGACGTGATGCCATGAATGTAAGCGGAGACAATATTTCAACCGATCTTTCGCTTTCAAAGCTCATCGTTGTAATTCAGGGTGAAAATATTTCGGATGTTGAGGTTGTGGATGAAAACGGATCCTCCGCAGGAACAAAACTCAGAGATTCCGTTGCCACATATTCAACCAAGGGCTCGGGTAACTGGGGCGGCTCTCCGGATACCAGCCTTCAGTCCATGATGGTTACTTACACAGATGTTCCCGCAGGTGAGTATAGAATAAGCTACACAGGCACAGCAACCAAAACAGATGTCTACTATGAACCTGACGTAAGTCTGCGTGCTTCACTCAAGGACGAAGATGGAAATATTATTCTCGGTAATTCCAAACTTTATGCAGGTGATTATGACCTTGGTTTTGGTCTTGTGGACAACAAAACAGAGGAACTGTCAAAGTCAGACCTGCTCGGTGATACCAACTACAAAGTAACATACATAATCAACGGCGAGGAGTTCGAAACATCCACTAACGAAAAAATAGGATTTGAGAAAATACCCCTTAAAGCCGGTGATTCCATAGATGGTAAAATTGCGGTAGATTATCTCAGCGGATATCATCAGGAGAAACGTTTTGATGAAATCGGATGGCCCGTTGGTGGTTATGTGGTCGAAACAAGAATTGTCGATTCCTCATCCATGACACAGATTATTTCCTATGAAAATGAATCATATATGCTCAATGATTTTGAGGATAATGCCGGATATTTCATGGAAGTTGAGTATGATGGAGAAAAAATCACAGGTGATGAACTTGCAGAAAGGGTTACGCCTTACATTTCCTGTGATAACGAGAACATTGAGCCCCAATATGTTATGACAGAGAACGGTTATGATATCAGGCTTTTGTTCGTAGGGGATGCCCTTGATACAGAACTCGGTGAATTTAATCTCATAACATCCTTTGATTATACAAATGATGACGGTCAGACAGGTACAAGCTCAGAGAAAAAAACTCCGTTTAATCTTGGAGATTCCACTTTTGAACTTGAGACAAAAATCATAATGGACAAAAAGTCCGCTTCTGACAGCGAACTTGCAAAACTTGATCCTGTGCTGATTCAGGTTACAAAAAACGGTGAACCTCTTACAGCGGAAGAAGCAGAGTTAATAACACCTGAAATTGACACTGAGGGTATAGCTCATACAAACCCTGTATGGAATGAGGATAAAGAAGCATTTGAGTTCAGCCTTTTAAGTGACGATGAAAACGAAATAGGAAAGCATAACATTTCCGCAAAGACAAATGCTTATGATGACATGGGCAGACTCATTGAAAGCGGAGATGAAGAAAAGTTTGAGATAAATAAATTCCCATGGTGGTTCAGATGGGCAATCATAGGTCTTATCCTGCTGTTAATCCTGATTGCATTGGCTGCATGGTTCTTCTCCAAGGCTTTCCCGAAAAGTGTAAACCGACTCGATGATACATATCTTGCATTAGGCGGTAAGCAGATTACAAACAATGCAAAGGTCAGCCTTGATAAGGGTGTTCTGAATATAAGAAACCCTAAAGTTCCTTCCTATCCGACAATAAACTGTTCGGCAAGAATTACCGTAAAAAAAGTCGACAGAAGATATAAGCCTTCTTCCAAAAGACGACTTGAGGTTATTGATGTAAGACCAATCGGAGATGTCGAATCCGTTGTAATTAACGGAGCCGCATATACCAAGGGTACAAGCGGAAAGTATGAGAAGGGAAACTCAAAACCGACTATTATAAAAGATAAGGCTAAAATTGTTATAAACGGTACATGCACCAATAATTTAGGCAAAAAGAAAGTCGCAGTACTTTCTCAGCGACTCAGATTCAGGTAAAACCAAGCAAAATATATAAGGAGTAATTCACAATGTCTATCAATGAGAAGATTAAGGAAAACGTTGTTCCGAGAACCTTGTTCGTTGGCCTGGGCGGAACAGGATCGGCTGTAATAAAGCTTGTATCCGAAAAATGCCGCGGTCACGAAACAGACAATGTAAGTTTTGTTGTTCTCGATACCAATGTCAACGATCTCAGAAAAGCTTCTGAGAATAAGAAAATCTATGCTATACAGACATCCAACACTCAGTCCGTAGGCGACTATCTTAATTATGATGATGACGCTCTCGGCAACTGGTTCCCAAAGAATCCTGTTCTTTATGATAAGACAGTATCGGAAGGTGCGGGTCAGGTAAGAGCTATCTCAAGACTTGCTTTCAATTCCATTATCAAAAACGGAAAAATCACAAAACTCTATGATGCCATAGATGCTCTTTTCAGAAAAGACGGAAGAGAACTTCAGCAGGCACTTCGTGTTGTTCTTGTAACAACAGCCGCCGGCGGTACAGGTTCCGGAATAGTTCTTCCACTTTCCATGTTTATCAGGAATTATATCAATGAGAAATACCCGAATACCGCTGTTATTATCAGAGGTCTCATGATGCTCCCTGAGGTAATGGATTCCGTAATCGGTACTGAGGTGGAAAAGGACAGCTTACGTCGCAACGCTTACGCAACAGTCAAGGAGATTAATGCCTTTATGATGAAAGGCTCCGGATTCTTTGAGATTGAGCCGGATTTACAGAGATATAAGAATCTCCATATCGATTTTGCCGCTCCGACTACAAATGAACTCAAGAGTCTTGATCTTCTTCCGTTCGATTTCTGCTTCCTGTTTGACGGACAGAACGCGGAGGATAACACCCTTACAAGCAAGGAACAGTACATGGAGCAGGCCGCTCAGGCTCTCTATGAGCAGAATATCGGACCTATGCAGGAGGGTGCATTCTCAGTTGAGGATAATATCATCAAGGAGATAAGCAACAAGGGTAACTACGGACGTAACCGTTTCGGCGGAATAGGTGCTTCCGTACTCAATTATCCATACAAAGATATCGTTGATTATGTTGCATATCAGTGGGCAATTAATACCATCGGTGATTCCGGTGAGGTTGCGAACTGGATAAAATATGACCGAGCATTCGAAATTAAATATAAAGAAGCAAGAAAGAACGGTACCCCTGCCAGCGAGATGCCAAAGCGCCGAGAAGTTTACAATGAGAAAATCGATACAGGCGAGGACAATTTCTCAAAGGAGCTCAGAGATATCTATCTTGATGAGGCTGAAGAATACATCTCCGAATACATGACTGCTCTTGATGAGAGAATGTACAGAATAATGTCTGAGAATGTTCAGATAAAGGCAGCAAGAGATGATGCCTCAGAACTTGCAAATGAAATTGATTACAACGATGAGGCAAACAGAGGTGAAGCTGTTGCCAACCTGGATAAACTTCGTACATTTGAAGCTGTTACAAAAGCTCAGATAACAAAAGCTGCCATTAATACAGCCGAGGCAAACTTTTTCACAGATAAGGTTGCAAAGCAGATTGCCCGTGAAGGCAAGCGTCACAGCCTTGAATATCTCCTTTATAACAGCAATATAAACGGTATCATTCATCCGAATGCAATCAGATATTATCTTTATGCTCTTGATGCCAAGTTTGAAGAGAGAAAGGCTGAACTTGAGGGCAAAATCAGACAGTGCAGAGAAGACCTGAATATCTACTCTGCAGACGCCGATGAAGAACAGTTTGATGTTGATTATACAAAGGGTAAGGAAACATCAATCGATGATATGGTTTCCAAAGAGAAAAAGAATCCATCATTCTTCGATAAAATCAGAGGCTACAAAAAGCTTAACGATGCGCTTAACGAGCACTTCAGAAACTACTATGAATCAATAGATAATTTCGGTAAGTACAGCGCTCAGTATGAGGCATACAGAGTCGGTCTTGATTTCATCAGAAGTCTCAGTGAGGCTTTTGAGGCATTCTATGCAAGCTTTGCGGATAAGGTTGTTCAGCTTACTAAGAAGCAGAACGATATCGTAGATGCACTTCGTTTCAAGAACGGCAACTCCATCAGATACATCTGTTCCACAGAGGGAAATCTTAAGGAACTTGCCGAGGCATCTAGAGGTGCGTCAACTGATATGACTCTTGATCCTGATCTCTGCGGAGAACTCTATGATGCAATTAAGAAGAATGTTATTTTCGAGAGAGAAACAGCCAACGATGAGCTTGTTGTTGATAGGAGAATAAATCTCTTTGATGATATTCTTCTCGGATATTTTGTTAAGAGCGTTGATGACAAGTGCAGCGATCTTCTTGATAAAACCATAGTTGAAGCCATTGCGATGGAAAATCAGCTCAATGAGAGAGCAAAGCGCAAAGAAGAGCTTGCCCGTTCCGGTAAAGAAGAGAAAATTTATGATGACGATGATCCTGAGGCAAACGAGAGATACATTAAAGAAACAATTGCCCTCGGCATGAGACTCGGTGCACCGGGAATTCAGCGCATTAAGAATGTAGAACCGAGAGAGATAAACATTGTATCCTACAATGAGGTTCTCAGAGATAATCGTGTATATATCATGGATCAGCTTGTTCCAAGCGGAATGAATACTCATCCGACAGACACCATATCCAAGTATGAGATGCATTTCTTCAATGCAATCTATAACATCACACCTGATAAACTCCAGAAGTTTGCCTGCCCCGAAAAGTGCGAGACAGGTGACAAGCTTGCAGGTCTTTACCACAATGCTTACCACACCTACACCGCAAATATCGGCCCGGACAGCGCAAAGAGCATGACTATTTCCACTCATATCGACAAGAGATGGGACAGCGTTGCCTTTATGCCTGAGATTGACCTTGACTATCAGGCAAGAAAGATTATGGATATTCACAAGGCACTCATTTACGGTCTTGTTTACGGTGCAATTCAGCATAAGAGCCTTGCTCCTGCAAGACCAGAGCTGAAAATCTACAAGTATTTCAACTCAGATGAGAGAGAAGTAAAGCTTATTGTATCAAACGGTACACCATGTGATGAGTTCTATGAAGTTCTCGATTCCCTTTATATCGATCACTCCGTGGTAAAGGATATCTGGAAAATCAGAACCGCAAAGTTTGATAAGGATAAAGTTAGAAATTCCAACTATGTTCAGACTCTCTTCCATAAGGGTCTTGAGGAATTCTGTGTTGACCAGTTCCATGCTGGAAAGACCAGTCTTCTCGAAATTCCGCTCATGTATCACAATTCACTTCCGAATTCCATGAGATTCAACGGTGAAATCAATGCTCTCATCGATGCTGTTATCGATGTATTCAGAACAGAGCTTTGTACATGGGAGTGTGAGGAAGATGCTCCGTATATTCTCTGCAAGGAACTTACAGAACAGTTTAAGCTTCTCATCGGGAATTTCGACAGATACGAGTCTTTGAGATCCAATACAAAGAAATCCGAGAACATTGTTCTCGATTCCATATTCAGAAAGATTCGTAAGGTTCATGCAGAGATAGACCTTGAGCATGAAGCAGAAGAACTTAAGGATCTTTTTAAAGATGACAAAAAAGAAAACTGATAATTTTCATCGGAAGGAAAAACATTAATGCTAACGGTAGTAATTGCGGAGCAGAGTCATCTTGACCTTATCAGGGAATATGACCTGTTTCTGCACCCATTTACTGAAAACAGCAATGCGGAATTCTGCGTCTGGAATCCTCAGGGTGAGAATTTATCGGAATGTGTACCTACACTGAAAGATACTGTTTCAAGAACATCTTCGTGGCGTGCCATCATCATAGCCGATGATGGTCTGCGCCGCAGTAAAAATCCCTTCGATAAAGTAAGGCATAAAGATGCTTTACCGGATGAGATACTAAGCTGCGAACAGAACCTTGAGAAGAGAAGAGACTCCAGATTTTCTTCTTTCAGAGAGGCCTGTAAACAGCCGCTTGTCAAGCTGACGAGTTATCTTGGGGATTTTCCGACTGTAACTTCGTTTCAGGACAGTTTTCTTCACAGAGAATTTGTAACATACACAAAAATTCTTGAAGAAAATACCGGGGACCCGGACGTAATTAAAGATGCAAAGGAATACTTTGAATCAGAAAAATACAAAGAATATCTTGAGTACAGAGAGCATTATTATGAGGCAGTTTACAAATCGGAGCTGAAAGATGAACTCACTTCTGATGAGGGTGATGAATTCTTTAAGCCTGAGGAGATAATCTGCATAGCAAGAAGAACATTCACAGGTGTTCAGGAAGAAATAAAGACTTCATGGGAGAGTCACCACAGTTTTGAATACTCAAACTTTGCCGACTATAATATGTACATTCCAAAGCTGAGATATGTTCTGTTTGACATTCTCCCGGATGAGCATATAAATTATCGATTCGATAACATCAAATTCCTTTATGCTGTGCTTATACTTGCCGGAAATGAACTTCCCCAGGACAGCCTTCATCCGGAAAGAGTATATGTTCTCAACTGTGAAAACGATGAGGAAATTCTCTCAGATCACCTTAGCAGATTTGACAGAAAGCTTCTTGCAACCCAGAACAGCATTCGTGCCGGAATAAGGGCATGTAAAGAAAATCGACCTGAACGCCTCACAACCAAGGAAGCAAGAGACATTTTCTGCACAGATACCCATATTTCCCTCAGGTTCGAAAAAGGCTATAACGAAGAAACACTCTATGTCAGACCGAAACGATTCGGTTTGTTCCGAGAAAATCCCGAACCTCAGAACATAGCCTGGAGTGATGAGATAACAAGAAGCAGAAAAAGTCTTACGGATTTTCTTCGTCAGCCTCAGAAAGCCCTGAGCTTTGCCTGTGAGGATTTTCGCCTTCAGAATGAAGGCGATCCAAGTAAAGTGCTTAACCTTAACAGACATCAGATAGACGAGTTTAAAGAATATCTGAACCTCAAAGAGAGCAGATCTGTTGAGGAACGCCCCCTTGATTTTGCGAATACGGATAAAATTCATAAAGAGCTTGAAGAGTCTGAGGAAAATGTTGAGGAAAGGCTGGATGGAAGAATCAACCGGAAAGGCTTCCTTATTTCGCTACTTTCGGCTGCTTTACTGTATGCAGTCAGCTTTGTTCCGTTTTTGATTAAGGCAGAATTTGAACCGCTGGGCTGGATATCTTCCTTAGGTGCGGTGCTGTTATTGATACTGATTTCATTTGTGTGTCTTTTTGTGTTCAGGTATAAACTCAGAAAAACAATGAAAGCCTACAACGAGGTAATGGAGAAAATTTCAGAAAAAATTCATGCTTCGATGGAGAGCTTTTCAGCATATCTTTCGGAGTTGTGCAGTTTTATGAGAGGAAACACATCCGATAATGTACTGGCGGAAGAAATCAGCGCAACAGAGAGACAGTGCAGAATTTATAACAAGCACATTGCGGATATTCAGGAACTTCGCGAGAATTTTGCGATTATATTTACTGATTTTATTAACAGGGATGTTCCTGACGAAGGAGAAATCGAGATTTTCGATTACGACTTCCGCATTCCAAGAAACTATGAGTATCCGTTGGTAATAAACAATGGTATGCTCACTCCGGTGGAGTACATTCAGCCCGATTTTAAAATAGAGCTTGGTGTTGACTTCATCAGAAAAATTGAACTGAGAATGGAGGAATTCTATGACTGATTTCGGTACAATTCTCGAAATTACGGCAGGTCTTGTTCCTTTTATTCTCACAGTTTTACTGGCTAACGGTTCAAACCTGAAAAAGCCCATACGATCAAGGCAGTTTCCGATGCCGTTCATAGGGCTTATCGCCGCTACGGTATATCTGATAAAAATAGACAGCATAGTCAGAGAAATAGAAAACCTGGTTGCTTACGGTGCAGATACCTTAGGTCAGGTTAACGGATTCCTTGCATCTCTGTTTGCAAACATGAGATCTGAATACTGGATTCTCATCATAGCAAACACAGCATTGTTGCTGGCATATCTGGCAGTAAAAAAGGTTCTTGTTGGGATATTCAGTCTTGTTTTCAAAACAGGAAACTCACTGTATGAAAATGTGGCAGGACTTTTCTATGACTACGACTCCGATAAGGATATATGGTATCTGAGAAAATCTCTGACAGAGGTTCGCAAGATGCTCAAAGTCCTGTATATCAGTGTGGTGGTGCTTTCATGCATTTTTACTGTCGGTGCCTATATGATGTATCTCAGGAACATGATAAGCGGTGTGTTTTACCCGGTTTACGGAATAATTCTAATAAGCGAAATATTCCAGTATCTCAACGGCCTGACAAAAGAGGAATATGAGAGTCAGGTGCTTCATGAAAACCCTAAGGCTGCCGGAACAGCCGATTACTCCATAATGAGGGATTTTCTTCGCAAGTTGTTTCCCGATAAGCTCAATGCCGAAGATACCGCCGCAGCTTCCTATCTTGCGGAGGAGACTCTCGATACACTGATTACATCCATAGAAAACAGCCGCGACCGAACAGAAGAGATATATGGTAGGTTCATGAGACGTCTGTATTATAACAACGTTGAACTGGACAGAAACTATATCCATTCCGGTCTTGATCTGTTAAGAGGAAAAAGTGTACTGTTCAATAATCCGTTTTACAACGATTATACACCTTACATATTCTACCCGATGAACAGAACGCTTCTTAAGCACAGAAAAGTTCTCGTTATTTTAGGAAGAAATTCCACGGAAGAAAATGTCAGAGAGTGGCTTACAGAGGGATTCACCTCAGTAAACTCGGCTCCGGAGCTATGGAAAACGGACAAGCTCACAGCTGATGCTGATGAGTATCCGGATGTCGGAATTATCACCAGAAGCGATGTGCATAACCTGAAGCTTCATGAAAAGCTTGGTGATTTTTTCAGAGAAGTTGAGTTTGTGGTTGTACTTGAGCCATCCAAACTGCTTTCAACGGCTCAGATAGGTTTTAGCTCCATAGCGCGAAAAGTAAACGAAGGCTTCAGCAAGCCGGTGTGGTGTACCATAGATAAAAACTGCGACGGTCTTGTGGATGCGCTTTCCCATGTTCTGCTTACAGAGCTCACAGAAGTTTCCGCAACAGAGAAATCAAGTGGCGTTGCCTCATATATGCTGTGGGATGCGGACGGTGACAATGTTCAGCACAGAATAGTTCCGAATATTTCCAGATATCTGGGATTCGGAACAGAACTCAGCATGGCAGCTCTCAGAAACCAGATTCCGGAAACAAACTGGTATGGTGGAGAAGCCTTCCCTGTAAAGGATATACACTGGATTGCGGGACAGTATTACCACGAGCTGTTGAATTATGCAAATATTCCCGAAGCTCAGGAAAATCTGAATGCCGGATTCAAGGCAAGTTCCGATATGTGGAGTGCATCCAAAAAGGAGAATGCCTACATAACGGCCGAGGACGAAGCGAACAATATGTTCGAGATGCAGCGCGATTTTGCCACAAGAGCGAAAGACTGCGGATTCGTCAATATTCTTTCAGGTGAATATCTGCTTAAGGATTACATGGCGAACAACAGCAAAGTCTTCGAAACAGATCCCAAGGCAATTCCGTATATTGTCCCAGACTATGTAAGGTCTCACAGAAACATCGCATTAAGACTGATAGTCATGATGTGCAGTGGAATGTTAAGTGAGCTTCAGATAAAACATGAGCTATCACTTATCAATGAAAACCCTGAGAGTGGAATTGACAGACTCTGGGAGATATTCTGTGAGAATCTGAATCCTGTTTCAAAGGAAAAGAACAGATTCATAGTAAAGAGAAACGGAAAATCCGATATTGTATTCGGAAGAGATATTATTCTTGAAAAACCTAAATACAATATGGACTGTGGCAGGGTAATAAAATATTACTTTATCAAAGACAGTAAGTTTATTCAGACTGTTGTTTCAGACCTTCAGAGTGCTGAGTTTGTAGCCGAGGATGAGCTTGATTACAGGCATTATATCGGTGCCGAGCTCATTGGTCACATATATCAGAAATATCTTCCGGGCCAGTATTTCACCCTTGACGGAAAGTATTACGAAATGCTCTCTGTTACAAGCCTTGATAAAATGCTGGTTCGAAGAGCCGCCGATCATATTTTCGGTCGCCCGTCTTATCGTCAGGTAAGAAACTATGCTCTTTCAAACTTCACGGAAAGCAAAGAGATAGGTTCTGTTAAAAACATTGACGGAATGAAAATCTCAAGGCTTTTCGCTGATATATCAGTAGATACTCCGGCATACTGGATAATGAACAGGCACAACGATTTCAAAACCGCGAAGTATGTGACAATAAACGGAGTTCCGTCAAGATTCTATTCCAGAAAGCAGGTTATAAAAATCGAACTTCCTGATGAGGAAGAGGGTAAGCCTGTTTCAAGAGAAATCTGCAGAACTGTTACAGTACTTTTCAATGAGCTGTTCAGAACAGTGTTTGCCGAAAATGATGCCTATATTTCAGCTGTACTTGCAGGTGAAAAGGCTGAGAAGAGTTTCCCTCTCACTTACAGCCTTGATGGTGATGAGAGCAATGCCATTTACATTATTGAGGACAGCCAGCTCGATCTTGGTCTGCTGGTAGCTTTTGAGAGGAACATAAAGCGATTCTTCGAAATTATCTGTGATTATCTTGAATGGGATAAAGAAGAAACAGAAAAAGACGAAGACAGCAATGATAATGAAGCTCCTGAAAAAGCAACCGTAACAGTAGAAACTCATGAGGAGAAAAGAAAAGGCATTTTCGGTTTGTTTAAAGCAATCGGAGACTGGTTTAAAAAGCTGGGGAAAAAGAAAAAAGTTCCCGAAGAGGCTTCAGAGATTGATCCCGAAACTGTCGGACAGCAGGCTGAGGTGGAAGGAGAAAACTCAGCCGAAAATACAGGAAATTCTTCTGATGATGCTTCTGTTACTAACAGCAGCGAAAGTACCATGCTTTTCTCAGAGGGAGAGCCGAAGAGTGACAGCGCTGAGATGAACGTTGAATTTGAGAAAGTGGAGAGAATTAATTCCGCTTCTGTTCCGAAAAGAAAGCCATACAAAGAGAGAAGATATCTTCTCTATGGTTTTGGAAGTGGTTCGGAATTCCTCAAAGAAAACGAAACTCTCGAATATCTCAGAAAACTTCGCTATAACCACAACTCATTGAACGATGCAAGAAAACTTGATAAACTTGCCGAATTCATAGAGAACGGAACCAACGGACGCAGTCACCACAGATGTGATTTCTGTGGAAGGGACCTCAGTGGAATCCAGTTTGATACTCTTGCAGACGGAAGAGAGAGATGCAGTGAGTGCTCAAAAACCTCCGTAAAGAGTCTTGAAGAGTTTAACAGGATACTTGAAACTGTTCTGAAAAATCTGAATGCATTCTATCACGTAAGAATCAACGTTCCAGTAAACATTAAGGTTGTAAATGCCAAGAAGCTTCACAAGTCTCTGAACAGGACATTTGTTCCGACAGGAGACTATGACGGCAGAATTCTCGGTGTGGCAATCAAGGATAAAAACGGTTACTCAATTCTTATTGAGAACGGTGCACCAAGACTTCAGTCAACCATGACTCTTGTACATGAACTTACCCATATCTGGCAGTATATAAACTGGAAAGAAAAGGTAATTCAGGGCCTGTACGCACCAAAGACTCTCGAAATATACGAGGGTATGGCGAAATGGGCAGAGATTGAGTACGCTTACCTCATTAAGGAAAATTCAACCGCAATGAGAGAAGAACTTGTCACAAGAGCGAGAAACGATGAGTACGGAGAAGGTTTCAGAAAATTCGCAGACCGCTATCCGCTCACGAGAGATTTAAACAAACTCAAGGCAATTCCATTTGAAGATGTGAATCGCCCATTATAAAAATTATCGGCAGTCAGTTATGGCTGCCGATTTTTATGCACAAAAACAGCACGGAAGATAAAATTCCGTGCTGTAACTGATTATCTGCTGTTATTGCGATCGTTTTTCATACGTCTGAAATAAGAGCTCATCTCATCCGCAAGTCCTGAGAGTCGGTTTAGGAGTCTTGAATAATCGTGAAGCATATCATCGCTTTCCGCAACTTTGTAAATAATGTCATGGTCAATTTCGCTCCAGCCTTCCTCAAACAGGGTTCTGCCCTGAATCTCAACATAGTATCCCTTGTACTTGACTATGTAGTGAAGAGAGCGGTATATACCACCTTTTATGATATCAATTTCATTGGAATCATAAATCTTACTGTCTCCGGCACGTTTATATACCTTCGGGCGTTCGGCTATATAGAAATGCTCGCGGTCTTCATCGAAATCTTCGAGTCGGTTTACTAGATATTTTTCAGGTTTGTTCTCAAACAGATACGTAATATATCTGT
>JAUNDK010000061.1 GCA_030526115.1 Clostridia bacterium | reverse complement strand
TGCCAAGCTTTGATAACTCTAAATCTAAAGAATTTGCATTTAGTAGTTCTGTTATACCCGAAAGCAAAATGCAGATGATAAGTTCGATATGATCTCCGGTACGACGGCTCTGCTCGGTGCAGCAGACGGCGGCTTCATTTTGCAAAAGGAAAAGCGTACAAGCAACAACGCCACCCTTGAGGTATCGGGCAGAGATCAACCCGATCAAAAGCTACACCTTGTCCGTAACACAGAAACTCTCTTATGGGAATTAGAACGAGTGGAAACGGAACTTTGGAAAGAACCACCCGAACCCTTACTTGAAAAAGTGGCGGCGTTCATCACCGCAGACAATGCTGAGTGGTGCGGTTCACCAACGGAGCTTGTCGTGGTTCTTGGCATTGATATGAAAGCCAACGCTCTGTCGATGAAGCTGAATATCAATGCAGGGCGTTTGTTCAATGAGTACGGTATCAGCTACGAGAACAAACGCTGTCACGATGGCCGCAAGGTGCGCCTACACCTTGAGCAAGCGTGACGATGCGTGTCGGTCGTGACGGTGTTATTGGCGGTAGCAAAAACATCGTCACCATCGTCACAGACCGACACGCTAAGTTTAGCGGAGTGTGCAGAGAGTGCCTTTTCAAAGGCGGCTCTTTGCCCCTCGGAGAGCCCACGACATCTTTACGGCAGAATTGCTGAAAGTGTCATAGTGGGTTACACACTTTGAAAAAGTTGTGTAACTACGGCTCCCGAAAGTTCGCCAACAGAAAGGAAGTGAGAACGGATGGCGAAAGAAAATTTTTGTGTTGCCCGTATCGAAACCCGCACGAGAGCAACGGTGGGCAAATTTGAGCGACACATTGAGCGTAAAAATGAAAGCTACGAAAATATGAATGTTGACCTATCTCGCACCCCGATGAACGTGAGTTTTAAGGGTTGCGGTGAGCAGACCTATAACGAATATCTTGACGAACTGATCGCCGCAGGAAAGGTTTCGCTGAAAGGATTGAAACCCGATGCTACCGTGTTTGATGAAATGATTATGGATGTAAATACCGATTATTTTGAGCAGAACGGCGGCTACGAATACGCTTGCCGCTTCTATGAAGAAGCGTTCCACTTTGCCGAAAAAATATACGGCAAGGACAATATTGTCTCCGCTGTAATGCACGCTGACGAATTAAACATCGCTATGACCGAGAAATACGGCAGACTGATTTACCACTATCATCTGCACATTATGGCTCTGCCGGCGGTGGATAAAGAAGTACGTTGGTCGAAGCGTTGCAAAGATCCAGAACTCGTCGGCAAGGTCAAAGAGGTCATTCATCAGGTCAGCCATTCAAAGAAATGGCGTTCTGAAAAAGCGGTTGATGAAGATGGTAAACCTATACTCAACAGCAAAGGAAAACAGATTTATCACGCTTCTTACAGTATACTGCAGGATAAATTTTTTGAACATATGCAAGGCGCAGGCTTCACGGGTTTTATTCGTGGAGAGCGTGGAAGTACAACCGAAAACCTGACCTCGCTTGAATATAAAATCAAGCAAGACCAAAAGCGTTTAGCGGAACTATCCGAGCAGATTGCCAACGAGCAGGTTCGTTATGACGATAATCATAATGCTTTTATGACCTTTGCAGAGATTGACGATTCGGGTAAAAAGTCTATCACGGGCAAGTACACGGTGTCTGCTGAAGATTATAAAAAGCTGACCACCCTTGCCAAACGGAGTTATTCGGCGGTATCCGAAGCGAAGAAATTACAAGAGGAAAATCAATATTTATCACATCGAATTTGGTCACTTCAATCGGAAGTATCGCAACTGCGACAGACACTATCGGAGCTGACGGAGAAATGCAGACCGTATCTTGAAGCGATAAAAGCGGCACCGAAAGCCGTTAAAGAATTTATAGATGGTATTCTTGAACGCTTCAAAAAGCAGGAAAAGAGCATTGAATATGAACCGATTCCTGCACCCAAAGTACACACCCAAGAGCGTGGGAAACGCTCAAAAAATAAAGATTATGAAAGGTAGGAAATCATTATGAAACAGCATTTTACAGACGAAAGAACGGGGATCAGGTACACCTTGCAGGGAGATTATTATCTGCCCGACCTTGCATTACCCGCCGAGGAACAAGTTGAAGTCGGCATTTGGGGACAGCGACATTTGCAGTATATCAAGGCACACCGCAGAGGTTTTTATACGACCTTGCTCACAAAATGCGAACTGAACAGACACCTTGCCGATGTAAATAAACAGGCTGAGGATATGTTTTTTCGGCTAGTAAAACAGATGGCAGAGCGTGAGGGTGTGACCGAAAAACTCAAAGCGGACAATCAAATGGAGTGGGTTGCTCGGATGAATAACATCCGTAACAGAGCCACAGAGATTGTAAATCACGATATAATTTACAACTAACCGAAGCACGGCGGCAGGGAGATTAACACCTCTCTGCCGTCTTTCTTTTTGCCCAAAACTATTTTACTTTGATTTTACACCGGTTTGCTTACGGATTTTACTGCCAAAACTTACAATATAGGCGTACTCAAGAGAAAAGTGCAAAAAATAAATGTCAAAGGAGACATAGAAAATGAAAAAGATTATTAGTTTACTCGCAGTAGCAATATTGCTGGTATGTGTACTTGCCGGTTGTGGCAGTAACAAGGAAGCAGTCGCAACAGACGGTTCCACATCAATGAACAAGGTTATCAGCGCTTTGGGCGAAGCATTCCAGGCTGACACCGGCATCACCGTAACATACAACGCCACCGGTTCCGGCGCAGGCATTCAGGCCGTTCAGGAAGGCAGATGCGACATCGGACTTTCCAGCCGTGACCTCAAAGACGAGGAAAAGGCAAGCGGTCTTGAAGGCAAAATCCTCGCCTATGACGGTATCGCAATAATCGTAAATCCACAAAATCCCGTTTCCGATCTAAATTTAGAGACTATTGCAAAGATTTACACGGGCGAAATCACCAACTGGAAAGAAGTCGGCGGCGATGACGCTGAAATTGTACTAATCGGCCGTGAAGCAGGTAGCGGTACAAGAGACGGCTTTGAGTCCATCACCGATACAAAAGACAAATGCCAATACCGTCAGGAGCTGACCTCCACCGGCGATGTTATTACTACCGTTGCAAGCAACCCCAACGCCATAGGTTATGCTTCTCTCGCTTCTGTAAAGGATACCGTTAAGGCTCTCACCGTTAACGGCGTTACTCCAAGCGAGGAAACCATTAAAGACGGAAGTTATGTGGTACAGCGCCCGTTCGTTCTCGTGACAAAGAAAGATACTAAACTATCCGAAAGTGCTCAGAAATTCTTTGACTACATCACTTCTGAATCAGCAAGGGAGATCATCAGCGATTCAGGTGTAGTTCCTGCTAACTAAGACATTCAAGCGACGGTGCAAAAGTGCCGCCGCTTATTGTGAATACGACAAGGTTCCGGGGTACCCGCCCGCAATTTTATTGCGTGTAGCGGGTCCTTATTCCCATTGAGGTTGATTATGAAGAAAAACAGATTATTTGAGAATATCGTACACGGCATATTTCTCATACTCGGTTTAATAACCGTAGGCTGTGTTCTGCTCATCACGGTGTACCTTATTATTTCGGGGTTACCCGCCATAAAGGAAATCGGTCTTTTTAATTTCCTTTTCGGCAAAGAATGGGCATCCACCGCCGCCGAGCCGAAGTACGGGATCCTGCCGTTTATACTGACAAGTGTGTACGGCACGGCAGGCGCCATACTGATTGGAGTTCCTATCGGATTTTTTGCCGCAGTCTTTCTTTCAAAGGTTGCAAATAAAACGGTGCGAGGCATTATCGAAGCCGCTGTTAACCTGCTTGCAGGTATCCCGTCGGTAGTGTACGGTTTAGTGGGTATGCTTGTGCTTGTGCCTGCCATTCGTGAAATTTTTCACGTGCCTGACGGAGCGAGCCTGCTCGCCGCTATTATCGTACTTGCTATTATGATACTGCCGAACATAATAAAAGTGTCTGTTACGGCGCTTGATGCAGTTCCGAAGGAATATGAGGATGCGTCCCTTGCTCTCGGTGCAACGCCGACAGAAACCTTTTTCAAGGTGTCGGTGCCTGCGGCTAAAAGCGGTATTGCCGCCGCCGTTGTACTCGGTGTCGGCCGTGCTATCGGAGAAGCAATGGCAATTATGATGGTTGCAGGAAATGTAGCGAATATGCCCTCGCTCTTTGAAAGCGTCCGTTTCCTTACAACAGCCGTTGCAAGCGAAATGGCTTATTCAAGCCCGGGCAGTTTGCAGAGAAACGCTTTGTTCTCCATTGCGCTTGTGCTTTTCCTGTTTATTATGCTGATTAATGCCACGCTCAATTTCTTCTTAAAGCGTGACAAGGAGAAATAAGATGAATAAAAAAAGGAAAATATACATCGGTTTTATGCGTGGTGCAATGTATGTCTGTACCGTGCTCACAGCGGCACTTGTGCTGTTTTTGTTCGGATATGTTTTAATGAACGGTATCCCGAACATCACTTGGGAGCTTCTCTCCACAAAACCAAGCTACTTAACCGAACGAATCGGCATTTTGCCCGACATTCTGAATACGGTTTACATCGTGCTTGCGACACTTATTATTGTATTGCCTCTCGGTGTCGGTGCGGCGATCTATCTCACAGAATACGCTAAAAACAAAAAGTTGGTAGCTATGATTGAATACGCTGCCGAAACCCTGTCGGGCATCCCGTCTATTATTTACGGTCTTGTGGGTATGCTGCTTTTTTCCAACAACTTTGGTACAAGCCTGCTCGCAGGTGCGCTGACACTTGTAATTATGAATTTACCTACCGTAATGCGTACAACACAAGAAAGTCTTAAAACCGTTCCGCAAAGCTACCGTGAAGGTGCTTTCGGTTTAGGGGCAGGCAAATGGCGTGTGATTCGTACTGTTGTACTTCCCGGATGTGTAGACGGTGTTATTACCGGTTGCATCCTGTCTGTCGGTCGTATTCTCGGCGAATCGGCAGCGCTCCTCTTTACCGCAGGCTTCGCTCATGCGCTGAACGGTATTTTCACGGGGCTTACTTCCCCCGGTGCAACCTTGACGGTTGCTCTTTATGTGTATGCAAAAGAAGAAGGCGAATTCGGTGTTGCCTTTGCTATCGCCGCAATCCTAATGATACTGACATTACTGATAAATCTGTCTGTCACATTAGTGGGCAAATACTTTGCCAAAAGGAGAAATAAATGAGTGAAATAATGACGGCTAAAAACCTGTGCCTTTGGTACGGCGAAAATCAAGCCTTAAAGAATATCAATATAAGCATTCCCGAAAAGAGTATTACGGCGTTAATCGGGCCTTCGGGATGCGGTAAATCTACTTTTCTCAAAACACTGAACCGTATGAATGATCTTATTCCGATTGTAAAAATCACAGGCGAGGTCTTTTATAACGGTCGCAGTATATTTGATAAAGATGTGGATGTGAACGAGCTTCGGCGTGACATCGGTATGGTATTTCAGAAGCCTAATCCGTTTCCTATGAGTATTTACGATAATATTGCCTACGGTCCCCGCACTCACGGTATCACAAGCAAAGTTAAGCTCGATGAGATCGTAGAGCAGGCACTGAGGGATGCGGCTATTTGGGACGAAGTTAAGGACAGGCTCAAAAAGAACGCTCTCGGTCTCTCGGGAGGCCAGCAACAGAGACTTTGCATTGCCCGTGCCCTTGCCGTAGAACCGAAAGTTTTGCTTATGGATGAGCCGACTTCGGCACTTGACCCTATCTCCACCTCCCGAATTGAAGAACTTGCATTGCAATTAAAAGAAAAATATACTATAATTATAGTTACTCATAATATGCAGCAGGCAGTTCGTATCTCTGATAGTACAGCGTTCTTTCTTCTTGGAGAGTTAGTGGAATTCGGTGAAACTGAAAAATTGTTCTCGCAACCGGTCGATAAGCGTACCGAGGATTACATAACAGGAAGGTTTGGTTGATATTATGAGAAGCAGATTTGATGAGCAGCTTAGCCTGCTTAATAAAAAAATGATTGAAATGGGCGCTGAATGTGAAAACATTATCGCTCTGTCCACAAACGCACTTTTGGAAGGCAACACCGTTGAAGCACGAAACGCAAAGGAACAAGGTCATAAAATAGACCAAATGGAGCGTGAGATTGAATCCGTTTGCTTAAAACTCCTGCTCCAACAACAACCCGTAGCAAAAGACCTTCGTGTGATTTCCGCCGCTCTTAAAATGATTACCGATATGGAAAGAATCGGCGATCAGGCAGAGGATATTGCTGAAATTATTCCTTTCCTTAACGGCAGAACCGGCGAGGAATGCCACGATATTCGGCTTATGGCAGAAGCCACCATCAAAATGGTGACTGAAAGCATTGACGCTTATGTAAAACAAGACCTTGAGTTTGCCAAGTCGGTATCCGATTACGATGATGTAGTGGATGATGCTTTTGACCGTGTAAAACAGTCACTAATTAAGATGATTTCTGAGAATACCGCCGACGGCGAGTATGCTTTAGATCTTCTTATGATAGCGAAATACTTTGAACGTATCGGAGACCACGCCGTAAATATTGCGGAATGGGTTGAGTTCTCTGTGACCGGCGTTCATAAAGGGGAATAATATGATTTGGTGTGTTGATGACGACAATACCATTTGTGACATTGAGGTTTATACGCTGACGCAAACCGGATTTGATGCGAAAGGGTTTGCTGATGGTATATCTATGCTTGAAACACTGAAAACCGAAAAGCCGGAACTGATTGTGCTTG
This sequence comes from Clostridia bacterium, assembly GCA_030526115.1. GTDB lineage: Bacteria > Bacillota > Clostridia > Oscillospirales > Acutalibacteraceae > SIG603. The sequence continues at coordinate 6,601 of JAUNDK010000061.1, read as the reverse complement.
ACATTATGTTGCCCGGCAAGGATGGCGTTGAGGTCTTGAAAGAGATTAGAAGCAATCCCGAAACACGAAAAATCCCTGTGATTATGGCGACCGCCAAAGGCACCGAAATGGACAAAATTCAGAGTCTTGATACGGGAGCAGACGATTATCTTGTAAAGCCTTTCGGCGTGATGGAAATGGTATCTCGTATTAAAGCGGTACTCCGCCGCTGTGAGCCTGACGAAAAAGAAGAAGTACTTTCCGTCGGTGAAATCACACTCAGCGACAAAAAGCATCTTGTAACTGTCAGCGGCGAAAAGGTGGTACTTACCTTTAAGGAATTTGAGATATTAAAATTCTTTATGAGTAATCCAGGCATTGTGTTCTCCCGTGATAAGCTCCTATCGGAAGTGTGGGGTATGGATTATCTCGGCGAGTCAAGAACGGTAGATATGCACATTAAAACCCTTCGTCAGAAGCTGGGCGATGCAGGCTCCTGTATTGAAACGGTGATCGGTGTCGGCTATCGTATGGGAGGGAAGAAATGACAAAGAAAATTTTTCGCTCCATTATAGCTGTTGCAATGGTTGTGCTGGTGTCTTGTCTTTTTATCGCAAGCAGCTTTCTGTATGATTATTTTAATAAATCACAGATAACGCAGCTCAAAGAGGAACTTTCCCTTGTTGCTACCAACGTAGATAAAGTAGGCACAGAGTATTTTGATAACTTTGATTCTTCTGTGTTCCGCTTTACCTTAGTATCCGCTGACGGCTCGGTACTCTATGATTCACAGGCAAAAGCCGAGGATATGGAAAATCACCTTGAGCGTGAAGAAATTGCCGAAGCTCTTGAAAACGGAAATGGCAGCAGTGCAAGATATTCTTCCACCCTGACCGAGCGTACTTTTTATGAAGCAACCCGCCTTCAGAATGGCAATGTGCTTCGTGTTTCTGTAAGTCAGGTAACGGTGGGGGCGCTGATTCTCGGTATGCTTCCTGCTATTTGCGCTATCGTTTTGATTTCTATTGTGGTAGCCCTGTTGCTGTCACACAAAATGGCAAAGAGCATCGTAAAACCGCTGAATGAGCTTGACCTTGAAAACCCTGCTGAAAACGAGACATACGAGGAGCTTGCGCCTATTCTTACCAAGCTTAACAAACAGCACAAGCAGATCACACGGCAGATGCAGGAACTGAGGCAAAAATCCGATGAGTTTGAGCAGATAACCGATTCAATGAACGAGGGACTTGTTCTGCTTGATAAAAAAGGTATGGTGCTCAGTATCAATGCCGCCGCTAAAAAGCTGTTTTCTGCAGATGAAACGGCAGTCGGTCGTGATTTTCTCACCCTTGACCGTAGCATCGATATGAGCCGTGCTATCGAAAAGGCGCTTGACGGCAAGAAAGCCGAGTTTCGTGAGGAAAGAAACGGAAGCGAGTATCAGTTCGTCATTAATCGCACCGAGTCGGACGGCAAGACGATAGGCGTTGTTATTCTTTGCTTTGACGTGACCGAAACGGCGTTTGCCGAGCGTAACCGTAAGGAATTTACCGCCAACGTTTCACACGAACTGAAAACACCGCTTCAATCCATTATCGGCAGCGCAGAGCTTCTCGAAAATGGTCTTGTAAAGCCGGAGGATACAAAGCGTTTTGTTGGTAATATCAAAAACGAAGCCACAAGACTTGTTTCTCTTATTAACGATATTATCCGTCTTTCTCAGCTTGACGAGGATAGCGAGCCTGCCACTGAGTCGGTTGACCTCTACGATGTGGCAAACGAGGTTATCGAGGTGCTGACCGTTTCGGCGGCGAAGAAACAGGTAGAGCTTCACCTGAATGGTGAGCCTTGTGTGATGAAAGGTATCCGCAGATACCTCTATGAAATCATCTATAATCTTTGTGACAACGCTATCCGCTATAATAAGGACGGCGGCAAGGTTGCGATTGATCTCAAAAACGCAGGAGACAATATCATCCTTTCGGTCAGCGATACCGGTATTGGTATTCCTACCGAGCATCAAAGCCGTATTTTTGAACGCTTCTACCGTGTAGATAAGAGCCATTCAAAAGAAACCGGCGGCACAGGTCTCGGACTTTCCATCGTCAAACACGCCGTAGCCTATCACGGCGGTACTATCAGGCTTGAAAGCAAACCCCAAGAAGGCACAACAATTATAGTTGAATTTTAAATCAAAGGCGTCACAGTTGCGGCGCCTTTTTGCATTACTATTTAAATGTTTAACAAAATAACATATAATTATTATGCATTGCACTTGATTTTTTGAAAGCAAGGGAATATTTTGCTTTTTAATGTATACTATTACTTGAAAAATCAGTTGTAATGATATATAATGTCATTGTCGGTGTGACAACATACTGACAACAAAAATCTTGACAGTCCATATTTTATGGATAATCTGAACACTCTCGATAATGTGAGTAATAATGCCCATACAAAATTGTTTAAGTTACACTTTTCGGGAGCGAGTGGGAATAGTATCCAGCGGTTTTCAAGTTAATATAACAGTTAAACGGCGGCAGGGAGAAATCCTTGCCGCTGATTTTTTGCAAAAATAGATTTGTGTGTCACCTTTTATATTGCCCGTGCATCTATATATCAGAACAGCAAAACGGTGGTGCGATTATGGTATTCAGCAGCTTACAATTTATCTTCATATTTATGCCGATATTCTTCGGGTGCTACTATATTGTGCCTGACAAAATAAAGAATTTTATATTGTTTATCGGAAGTTTATGTTTTTACTTTGTGGGCACGATTCATAACCCCGAACATTTTATATTGTTTATACTCAGCATTGTTGCGGATTTTGCGATTGGTATATGGATTGAAAAATTTCCTGCACGCAAGAAGATATTATTAGCCATAGGCGTAATTTTACATTTAATCAGCCTTGCCGTATTTAAGTATTCCGGTTTTGTAATAAATGAAATGAGCAGATTAAATCCGAGCTTTAATTTTACGGCAGATGTTGTATTGCCTATCGGCATTTCTTTTTACACCTTTCAAGGAATTTCATACATTGTTGATGTTTACAGAGGAAATGCAAAAGCAGAAAGAAGTTTGCTTAGATATGCTGTATATATTTCAATGTTTGAGCAACTTATCGCTGGCCCGATTGTCACTTACGGTCAAGTAGAAAAAGAACTGTATAAACGGAAAATCAAAGTATCATCTGTGCTGAAAGGTATGGGAGTGTTTATTTTCGGCTTAGGATTAAAGGTGTTGCTTGCTAATCCTATCGGAAAACTGTGGTCACAGACCTGTGCAATCGGGTTTGAAAGTATATCTACACCGCTTGCATGGATGGCGATAACAGCATTTTCTTTTCAAATATACTTTGATTTTTTCGGTTATTCTTTAATGGCGATAGGTCTTGGAAAGATGCTTGGATTTAAGTTGCCGAAAAACTTTGACCACCCGTACACAAGTCTTACAATGACAGAATTTTGGCGACGGTGGCATATAACGCTTGGGGCTTGGTTTAGAGAGTATGTCTATATCCCTCTTGGCGGAAATCGCAACGGCAAAATTGCTACTGTCAGAAATCTGCTTATCGTATGGTTGCTTACGGGGTTATGGCACGGTGCAGGATATAATTTCGTTTTATGGGGTACGGTACTGTTCCTCATCATAATGCTCGAAAAATTCTTTATAGGAAAATATCTTAATAAAATGCCTGTCATTGCCCACATTTATATGCTCATATTGATTCCGATCACTTGGGCAATATTCGCCATTGATGATATAGCACAGCTTGGTGTATTTTTTACTCGGTTGTTCCCGTTTTTCGGTCAAGGTGTATGGTCGATATTCCGATATGACTACCTAAAATACTTGAACTTATATTATCCGTTTTTTATCGCAGGCATATTATTTTCAACAAGATTACCGTTTCGTATTTTGAAACAAATTAAAAGCCGTGTTGTTATATGCCTGCTGTTATCGGTGATTTTCGGCGCAAGTGTATATTGTATGTACCGTGGCTTTGATGATCCGTTTTTATATTTTAGATTTTGAGAGGTAAAGAAAAATGAAAAAGTCAAATTTAGTTACGCTTTTGTCCTTATGTTTTTTAATTGTTGCTGTTATACTGTTTATGTTCCTTTGGAAATCTCCGTCTGCAGGCTCCGGCACAAAAACCGAAAGCAATTCTACAACACAAAGCAATATTATAACGACTCCCAAAGATACCTCGGAAGATACAAGTTATGCGGCAACAGAGGGTAGTTCCGAAGCAAGTACATCTACAATAGAAACATCAACGACAGATAATATAACAACGCCGCCAAAAAGCGATATTTCTATGGATGATGCTTTGTTCATCGGTGATTCGAGGACAGTAGGACTTATGGAGTATGCAGGTATCGACGGTGCAGACTATTTTTGTACGGTGGGAATGAGTGTTTACAACATTCATAAAAAGCCCGTTTCTGTTCCCAAAGTCGGTAAGGTGACTTTGACGGAGTTGCTGAATAGCAAAAAGTATGGTAAAATATATATAATGCTCGGCATCAATGAAGTGGGATACAAAATTAGCAGTACCGTCGAAAAATACAGTGAATTGATTGAATTTATAAAAGACAAACAACCTAATGCTGTTATTTTTATTCAGGCAAATCTGCACGTTACGAAAAGCCGTTCAGATAGCGATAAGGTAGTAAACAATACTGCTATTAACGGGTTAAATGCAGAATTAGCAAAACTCGCTGACGGAAAAAGCAAATTTTATCTTGATGCCAATATTCTGTTCGATGATAAAACAGGCGCACTATCTTCTGACAAATCGGAGGACAGTACGCATCTTTATGCTAAATATTACAGTGAGTGGGGCAGATGGATCATAAGACAAACGGCTTCACTAATCGGGGAGGGATGATTTTGACCGACAAAGACGCATTTTGCGAACATATACGGCTTTGTGAAAAATCAATGTATTCTTTGGCTTTTTCTATTGTCAGAAACGATTCGGATGCAGGCGAAATCATCAGCGAATCCATATATCGAGCCTATAAAAATTTAGACACATTAAAAAACGAAAATTCTTTTAAGCCGTGGATATTGCGTATTGTTCACAATACAGCGGTTGAAATGATCCGCAAAAATTCAAAAATTATACCTATGGAGGAAACACCGGACATTCCCGATGACAGTCCTGAAAACGACATAACTATAAGGCTTTCAGTTCGTGAAGCTGTGAATAGCCTTAAACAACCCTACCGTACTGTTGTTGTACTGTTTTATTATGAAAATCTTTCGGTATCAAAAATCGCACAAATTACTAGCACAAATATGGTAGCTGTTAAAAAACAACTATCCCGTGCCCGAAAGATGCTGCGAGAAATTTTGAAGGAGGATTTTAACGGATGAATGATTTTGATAAGTATATAAAAAGCAAAGCGGCACAAGAACAGACAGAAATTCCTGATTCTGTGAAAAACCGTATAGAACAAACGCTTGCCGACTTGCCCGAAAAGAAACCCGTTATAAAACAAATTCGCATATTACCCCGTATTGCGGCGGCAGCAGCATGCTTTATTTTTATAACACTTTTCTTATTGCCTAATGTGAGCGTAGCATACGCACAGGCTCTGGAGCAAATTCCCGTAATCGGTGATATTGTTCAGGTAGTAACTATCCGTAATTATTTCTATGCTGACGATAAACACGAAATGGGTATTGATGTACCGCAAATAGAGGGTGAGGATAGCGAAGCTGTTGATTATATAAACAAAGATGTCAGCGAGCTTACAACTGCTCTTGTAAATCAGTTTTATAAAGACCTTGAAATTACTGGGAATAATGGCTATGGCTCTATCCACGTTGATTATGAAGTGACAACGAATACAGATCGTTGGTTTACGCTCAAATTATCTGTAAGTGAAACGGCAGCAAGCAGTAATACTTATTTTGAATTTTATCACATTGATAAAAAGCAAGGAACGATAGTCGAGCTTGGAGACCTGTTCAATACCGATAAATTTTCCGATATTCTTGTGGCAGAAATCAAAAAGCAAATGCAAGAGCAAATGGCAAACGATGAAAATATCTCATATTGGATAAATAATAGTGGAATAGGCGAAGAATTTGCAACTGTCAGTGCAGACCACAATTTCTATTGGAATGAAAACGGTGATTTAGTAATTATCTTTGACAAATACGAGGTTGGTCCCGGCTCAATGGGAACTCCCGAATTTGTTATAGACAAAGGTGTAATTAGGGATATTTTGAAATCGGAGTTTAAAGATGTTATTTCATAATATGAAGTTATTTCTTTTATTAAATCCATTAAAAAACGATGATAGCGTGTATAATATCGTTGTTGGCGTGACAACACGATGACAACAAAAATCTTGACAGTCCATATTTTACGGATAATCTGAACACTCCCGATAATATGAGTAAAAATACCCATACAAAATTGTTTAAGTTACAGTTTTCGGGAGCGAGTGGGAATGAGCGGAACTGTGTTATAAAACCAAATAATAACCGCGGCCGAGGGTTTTCCTCGGTCGTTTTTCATGCACAAATGCGGTAAATCTGCATATAAATCTTAATCAAAGGCGCAATCTACCGAATATAAATCCAAGGCAAAGGCGTA
>JAUNDK010000060.1:12003-13403 GCA_030526115.1 Clostridia bacterium | reverse complement strand
CTCGTAACCTTCTGCATCATACTTTGCAAGGTTTGCAAATGTATATGTGTTACCACTCCAGGTTACTTCTGCACTTACAGTCTCAAACTTTGAATCTGCCTTTGCGGATACTCTTGTGAGTGTAAGAACAATCTCATCCTTATTTGTATGAGTCTTGTTTCCGTCTACCCATGTCTTTGTTCCGCTTACAGATGTTGTACCTGTGATTGTGTTTGTAATTGTGAGTGTATCTGTGCTGTAAGAAGGAACGTATTTGTTAACTGTTTCCTCTGCAACTGTATAGATATAAGCGTGTCCGTCATCAGCATACTTAGGAAGATCAGTAAATGTGTATGTCCATGTATTGCCTTCCTGAGCTTCAACTGTTGCTGAACCATACTGCTCATTATCCTGTAATAAGTTAAGCTTAATTGAAGCAGGTCTTACCTTAGAAACATTGTTGTTATCATTCCAGATTTTAGTAACTTTTACTGATGTGAGATTTTCAAGGCTGTTTGTTACAGTAAATGTACCGTTTGCCTCTGTAATCTCCTTTGTATAACCATTTACAGCTACCTCATCGATGTAATAGTTGATAACACTTCCGCCATCGTCAAACTTTGGAAGATCTGTAAACTCAAAGCTCCAATTGTCAGTTTCTTTGACTGTAACAGAATCTATCGGATCGTTTATACCTTCCTGCATCAGTCTGATTGTTACTGACTCAGGTCTTACCTTGGCAGCGTTTTCGTTATCATTCCAAACCTTTACACCACTTACGGAAGTTTTCTCAATAAGTGTATTTGTAAATGCGACTGTAATACCGGAATCGGTTGTTACAGGTGCTGTGTTGGATGAAGTATATCCACCAGGAGCTACCTCTTCTACTGTATAAGCAATCTTATGGAAGTTATCTGTGCCATAACCTGCCCATGCAGGGAGATTTACGAATGTGTATCCAGGCCAGCTGCCATCAATATCAGGCATAATCTTACACCAGGCTTTGAATACGCCATCAGCATAAAGATTAAATCTGACGCCTTCTTTTGGTCTGTATGCTTTAAGAATATCGGAAGACTCAGACCATGTCTTTGTGACAGTAACTTTTGTCATCTCACGCTTATCATTGATAAGGAGAGCGCCATCACTTGTCTTTGAACCTGTGGTTGTTACTGTTCCGTCTTCAGAAATAACAAATGTTGTATCGGATGCTACTGTATATCCGTTTGGAGCAACCTCTTCGTGGAGAGTGTAGGTCTCGCCTGCCTTGAGGCCTTCGATTACCTTAGGCTCTGTTCCGGATGTCCACTCTCTGACAACTTCATTCTTGCTGTCGAGAATCTGAATCTTTGCTCCGGGGAGTTCCTTATGATTTGTTGCATCCTGCTTGGATACCTTTACGCTTGTCTTGCTGTCTTCAA
>JAUNDK010000060.1:0-11903 GCA_030526115.1 Clostridia bacterium | reverse complement strand
CGAGAATGTGGTTATCTGTTACTGTTGTTTCGCCAACCTTTACATTGCCGTTCTCATCGATTGTGAACTTGATGTCAGATGTAATTGTGTATCCCTCAGGAGCTACTGTCTCCTTCAGTGTGTACTCTACACCTGTCTTAAGTCCTGTTACCTCATGTGGCTTATCGCCTGATGTCCACTTTGTTACTTCCTTGCCGTCTTTGTCTACGATCTTGAGCTCTGCTCCGGGAAGTTCTGCAGACTTGCCAACCTCTACCTTAGAGATTTTTACGCTTGTCTTGCTGTCTTCAACGAGAATGTGGTTATCTGTTACTGTTGTTTCGCCAACCTTTACATTGCCGTTCTCGTCGATTGTGAACTTGATGTCAGATGTGATTGTGTATCCCTCAGGAGCTACTGTCTCTTTGAGTGTGTACTCTACACCTGTCTTGAGACCCTTTATCTCCTTTGCTGTCTCACCGGAAGTCCAATCCTTTACAACATTTCCATTTTCAAGAATCTGGAGATGTGCGCCGGGGATTTCTGCGGACTTGCCGATTTCAACTTTGGATACTGTAATATTTGTGAGTGTGTTAGTGATTGTAAGACCGTCAACGGATCCGATATAACCATCAACGGAATCTTCAGTTACTGTGTAGACAATCTCGTTACCGTTATCATCAAACTTTTCAAGGTTATCGAAAGTATGCTTCCAGTTGCCCTCTGCATCCACACGGATTGTTGCGGAGTCAACTTCAGTTGTACCGTTCCAGAGATGAACTGTAATTTCGGAAGGTCTGTCCTCTGCTGTATCACCGGCCCAGTTCTTGTGAACTGTTACGGATGTCTTTGTTTTAATGCTGTTTGCAATGTCATAAGACTGATCATCGTAGGAATCTGTGTAGTTGGAATCTACATTAACTTCCTCAACTGAGTAAACAATCTCTCTGACATCATTGCCAAGCTTCTCAAAACGTGGGAGATCTCCAAAAGAATATGTCCAGTTGCTCTGAGCATTTACTGTAACGGATGTCTCTGTTCTTACGCCGTCCTTAACAAGGTAAACTGTAATGGTGCCCGGTCTTAAATTCTCGTGACCTGCATCGTTCCATGTTTTTGCACCTGCAACAGAAACGGTATCTGCAATTGTATTTGTGATTGTAGCTGATGTTGGGTAATCGTTATTATCGTAAACAGGATCGCCGTTCTCATAGTAATCGTTTTCGAGTGTTTCCTCAACTGTGTAGCGATACTCATTTCCGGCATCGTCATACTTATCGAGGTCAGTCCATGTCTTGGACCAGCCGTTCTCGGAATTGAGAGTTACGGCATCACCGAGAGCTGTTGTACCCTGATAGAGCTGAACCTGAACAGAATCAGGTCTCTTGCCCCATTCGTTATTGTTGTCTGCCCAGTTCTTTGTGACACTGAAGGAAGTCTTTTCCTTGGTATATCTGTTTGCGATTTCTGCTGTTGTTGTAGTACCCTCTGAAACTGTTACGTTCCTGGTTACTACAGAGCCTGTATCATATATATAATGATCAAGCTGTACGTTTTCATTGTTGTTGCCAACAATCTCGGTTACTGTGTATTCGCCTACCGGAAGAGGTTTAACCACAACAGATGCGCCTGTCTCGCCTGCCTTTACTGTTACAGGGATTGAGCACTCCTCTGTGGACATAACTGCCTTTCCGTCAGCGCCGATGTAGTAATAAACTTCAACAGGCTGTTCTGTTTCTTCATCCATTACTGTTCCCTTAACTGTAAAGTTAAAGGTTTTATCGGATGTAAGAGATGCACCTTCGACAGTCTTTTTGATTTCAAGGTTAGCCTTGACTTTTTCATTGGTTACCTTGATTTCATCACCGCCGAGATAAACATAATTATTGTAATCCGGAACAGTACCCTTTGTGATTCTGAACTGAATATAATAATCGAGAGGCTCAAATCCCTCAGGAGCGCTTATCTCTTTAAGGAAATATGTTGCGTCAGGCCAGATCTGCCAGCCGTCAACATTATAGTCACCGTAAATCGCTGCAGTACCATCCTCACCTGTTGTGAATGTTACCTGTGAGCCGTTTGCAATGACAGGAGAAGCTGCTGCGGCAAGATCCGCACCTTTAGGGAGTTTATCTTTCTCATCATCTGTGAGCTCATAGAGAGCGAATGTAGCACCGGCAAGCTTATGGCTTGTGAGTCCCTTCTCAGTTTTGATAAGAGTTATGTTGTAACCGCTGAAGATACCGTCGCCCTCAGATGTAACAATGTAATCATTTGCGACAACCTTAGAGCTGTTCTTCCAGTGAACTTCATTGGAAACAGGAATATTCTCTCTTAACTCACCGAGAATTCTACCGGTATACTCAATAACAACCTTCTTATTGTCAGGAATGTTATAGAAACTGATATTATTACCTGTAATATCGTAGCTTACATTGTACGGAGCGTTTTCAAGATTAGTACCGTTTTCGTCTGTGATCTGAACGCTTGAATATCTGATGCTGAAGTTTGTAAATACATCGTAGAGATCATTGATCGGCTCTCCGTTGTTAAGCTGTGCAGCACCAGGGTTAAACGTGATTGTGTAAGACAAGTTGAAGTTGTCCTTATCGGAATCATCGACTATCTTCTCGAGAACTTCATATGTGTGATTGAAGTTTTCGCTGTCAGTCTTTCCATGATAGGAAACTGAGTTTGTAAGAGTTGCTGTTCCACCGTTCTTAGCGGCAATTGTGTCAAGGGCACTGAGAGCATCTTTATCCTTGACAACGATTGCATAGACCATGGTGTACTCTGAGTAGAATTCATTTCCGTTAAGCGGAATCTTACCGTTGTTGGGGATTGTGATATCTACGCTTCCCATTCCTGTTTCCGCATTGTAATCATGAACTGCGGATACAGTAGCCTTGGAGGAGTTCTTACCGGCCTTATGAAGTCTGAGGTTCTCAGAATTAGCATAATCCTCATAAATCTCAAAGATGTCTGTGTTGAATGTATCTGTAACAGTTACATCACCGTGAACACCGTTTATTGTGAGATTGAAAACATAGTAAGGACGTCCGTCGGAAGTTGTACCTGATTTGTTTAATGACTTGGTTATTCCGTAAGGAACATGCTTGTTTGTAATTGAACCGCCGCTTACTGTGTAATCCTTATCGTCAGGGTAAGTTGTGGTATAGTTAGGGTCGGAAGTTATTTCTCTGAAGGTATAGCTGATGAGCTTATCGTCGCTGCCATACTTAGGAAGATTTTTCCACTCGGCACCCCAGTATGTTTTATTATCCCACTCACTGCTCCACTCATGCTCCCAGCAGTCGTTAACTATTTTGTCCCAGTCATCGCGGACACCGTCAAGTGTGACAACTTTGCCTGTCGGCTGATTGTTCGCATAAAGCTCAATCTGAATTGAGCTCGGTCTTAAGTTATCGGAATTGTTGTTATCGTCCCATATCTTCTTTACCCAGACACTGGTCTTAATTGTGTCCGGATGAGTAAATATGAAAGGAACTTTCTTCTCTAAGCCTACAGCCTTAGCTGTATTATAGAAGGTGCACTCATTACCGCCGGAGAGTTCCTTAAGCTTTGCAACAGCTGCTGCGTCCTTAGCCCTGAGGGCATAGGAAATCTTGTAGGTATCATAGTACTGACCGTTGTCCATAGGAACATCTTGAGCAGCGAGGTAGAACTTTACACCGCCATCGATTGGAGTCATTGTAACAGTCGTCTTGCTTTCTGCCCACTGGCTCCACTTGTTACCGCCGCGTATCTTTCCGTCACCGATTCTATTATCACCTGTCATGACAACCTCGAACAGGGATGTATCGAAGGTATCTTCAAGTACAAAGTCGCCGTTTACGCCTGTAACAAGAACATTGAAGCACCAGTATGGTAAGCCGTCCTCACCGATAAAGCGTGTATGCTGAGACTTAACAAGATCCTTATCTGTGTTTGTGCTCAGGTGAGTATTTGTGATTTCACCATAATTATAAACGAAGTTATTATCGCCGTTGTTGTAGCTTACCTCATAACCATCAGGTACGGAAGTCTCTCTGATTCTGTACTCGATAGACTTGCCGTCACTTGTGTATCTCGGAAGATTGCTCCATTCGGCTTTCCACTTGTAACTTTCGTTATTGTAAATATCCCCCGCTGTAAGGGTTTTGGTATCAATCAGATTCTCAACTCCGTCGACAACCTGATAGAGCTGGAACTGAACAGACGTCGGTCTGATTTTGTCCTTGTCATTGTTGTCGTTCCATCTCTTATAAGCAACAACTCCTGTTCTGTTGACAGTGTTGGTGATTTGACCATGAATACCAACGTAATTTCTATCACCGTTGTTGTAGCTTACATTGTAACCATCAGGTACGGAAACCTCTCTGATTCTATACTCGATATACTTACCGTCACTTGTGTACATCGGAAGCTCGCCCCAGTCGGCTTTCCACATAGAGCTGTTGTTATTGTAAATATCCCCCGCTGTAAGGGTTTTGGTATCAATCAGATTCTCAACTCCGTCGATAACCTGATAGAGCCGGAACTGAACGGATGCAGGCCTGATTCCATACTTGTTGTTATCATCATTCCAGTACTTAAAGGCAACAACTTCGCCTTTCTTTTTATCAGGCTGCTGATAAGGATAATTAACAGGATATCTTGTGTTGTTATAAACAGCTGTATTGGTAAGGGTAAGCTTGCCGTCCTTATCGGTCATGGCATTGAGCTTGTCAAGAGCGGCCTTATCCTTAACCTTGAGCATATATTTATATGTATAGTACTCACAATACTTTCCGTTATCCTTCGGAACATCATTTGCAGAAAGGAAAATTTTCTTTCCGCCCTGTACATCGGAAACAGTACAGGTCTTATCGTTCCATGTATTTATATACCATTGGGTTCCTCCGCGGAGTTTGTTGTCAAAAAGCGGAATGAACTCGAAGATGTCAGTATCGAACTCATCGATGAACTCAAAGTCACCGTCAAGGCCCTGTACTACAACGCTGAACTCATAGCGAGGGAGACCGTCACTGTCAAGTCCGTCATATCCTGCAATAGAGCTCTTATCAAGCTTCTTTGTGAAGGACTTCGGAACAGGTGTAGGTGTAGTAGGTGCCGTTGGAGTTGTAACCGGTGTTGCTGTAGGTGTTGTGACCGGTGCGGCAGTAGGTGTTGCTGTGGCAGTTGCAGTCGGAGTCGCTGTCGGCTTCGGCTTTGCCTCTATCTTGATGCCACCCTCCCACTCGTATGGAATCTCGGAAGCTTCAAACTTACCGCTGTATCTGATACGGAACTCTGCCAGACCGGAAGAACATAACTTCTGGAAAGCACGTCTGCTATCCTCATTCTCACCCGCGTTCCAGTTAACTGTGATACCGCTGTTACCTATATGGTAAGGGTTATTATATACAGTGAAGGACTCACCATTAACAGAACCTGAGATGTTGAATGTGCTGGAAATCTCTCTCTCAACATAAAAACCGCCCGGGAAAGTATATACCATCGGGGTATCGCCGTTGTTAGGGAACTGCTTTGATCTGGATTCGGCAAACTTTACTTCAAAGGTATAGAACTTATCGGGATCGATATGATATACTCCGTTATCGTCAGCCGTAACGAGGGTTTCAGTTCCGGACTCGCTGAGCTCGTAAACCTTGAATGTCTGCACCATTTCATTAAGGTTACAGATATCATACGGATATTCTTCTGAAGATTCAGCAGGTAAAGTTTCATCGGAAATTTCCTCGTTTACCATCGGCTCTGCAGTCTGTTCAGACTGTAAAGTTTCTTCGCTTGACACTTCTTCGAAAACCTCTGTGTCAGGCTCTTCAGCTTCACACTCAGGTGTTTCCGAATCAGGCTCAAATGTTCCCATTGCATCAGTCGGTTCTGTCTCAGATTCTTCTGACTGAACTTCTTCGGGAACAATGATTTCCTCTGTGGTTTCTTCCTCAGCACTGTATATTACAGGCTCTTCAACCACAGGAACTTCCTCCACCTCGAAATCGCTTTCGGAAAGCGGAGAAATGTTCTCTTCTGCCATCTCATTGATAGCATCCAAGCTATCAGCAAGAGTCGGCAGGCAGACAGAAAGCAATAAGACACATGCAAGAAGTGCACTGACTATCTTTTTGCTGAGCTTAGTCTGCTGTTTTGGCACTTTCATTCAACCATTCCTCTCATCATAGTTTTGAATATAAACGTAGGATTCCAACCTGCATATCTCCTGCCGAAGCAGTGTACGTTATGATGTGCCGTAAGGAGTCTCCCGTAAATATACTAATGAATATATATTAATCCGGTAAACCGGAATCTGACAAAAAAGAAAAAGCAGTCACGGCGACAGAAATCGCAGGACTGCTTGGAATCAAACCCAATAATCTTGCGATACAGCTGGCTGACTTATATAATAAGCCCCTTTAGCTTTGCGTCGCCGGATTGCTCCGGGTTTGCCAATATTTGATTATCCTGCCGTTCAACTATAAAAAAGTGAACGACGCAAATGTATTTTATTCTGAAGCTTAAAATACATGACTGCCGACATTCGACAGGCAACTGGCTGACCGAAAAGCTTCGGCCCCTTTAGCTTTGCGTCGCCGGATTACTCCGGGTTTGCCTAAAATCACTTAAATAAACTGTGGATATTATATCATAGATAAGATAAGTGTCAATAAAAAACGCCCAAGATATATAAAATTGACACATTTTTTTATTGAAATTAACACATTTGCAAAAAATGTGTAAAAATCAGTCCTCAGGAAACTCTACCCACATGGCAGGACGAACTCCGTGAAGAAAGCTTATTCCGAAATCACCGAGGGGAAATACCGCACCTGAGATGTGAACATCCGCCGCAAACTTACGATTGGCTCCCGGGGATCGCAGCCACCACCAGCTGGCTCCCGCATAAACATAGGCACCCTGCTGTTTTGCATATGGAGTGGAATCCGCCGCACGTTCATTATTTGATTTAAAGTATTTTGCACCTTCATCAAGGCTCAGGAAAAACAACTTATCATCAGTATCTTCCCCACCCGGTGTATCGTAGGTTTCGTTATCCGGTGTTGAAAGGTGGGTTGTGACAATACGGCTCTGTTCCTCCTCTGTAAAGCAGGTGTTCTTAAATGCAGAATTCAGCCATGTACGTATTTCACTTGTCGCCCATGTAAAGCGGGTGTGTTTCGGGTTGAACTGGTGGCAGTCTATACAATAGCGTGAGATAAGCAGCTTTCTGTTTCCCCGCTCTTCAATAACCAGCCACTCAACAGGCTCTTTTTCTTTTGTTCCTGCCTGTTGTATGTATGAACCCATTTCTACTATATCATAATCTATAAAATTGATGTCTGATTTCTTTTTTCGAAGCTGTTCTCTGAGCCCCGGGAGGAGTCTCTCTGCCCTGTCTTTTTCCTCTTTTGATACAAGTCTCTGATTTTCAATCAGCTCAGCCTGTTCTGTCATGAGTGTTCGAAGCTGGGTATTAACCTCCTCGATGCGCTCTGTAATATCCGCCTCGATTGATTCTATCTGGGCATCTATTTTATCGAGTTCCTTCTGATACTCTCTGTTCTGCTCAAGATAATGCTCTTTCTGTTTCTTCTGCCAGAAATGGAGGGTCTGTATCATTCCGTTATTGGAATAGATTTTATACTCCCAATATGCCTTGGTATGGATTTCCGGTATATAAATCAGACTTCGATAAAGTGTATCAAGCTCTTTCTGAAGGCTGTCTATCTGACGGTTTTTCTCAAGCATGAGAGTATCTGTCTCAAGCTCTGCGATTTTTTCTTTTAGTCCTTCACGTTCTGCTCTCATTGTGACAAGCGCAGCCTGTTTTGCCTCTTCCTTTTCCTTTATATATATAGCTCGCTCCTGTTCCAGCTTATCGAGCTTTGCTTTCAGTTCTTTCGAGGCATACTCTTTTGCATATCTGTAATTATCTTCTTCAAGAAAATCTCTCTTTATAAAACGACGCCTGAAAGTTTCAATATTCTTTGCCTGAACTTTATCGGAAGCCATTAAGAGGCCAAGATAAGCTTCTGCGTTCTTCCTGTCTATTGCGAGGGATTTTTCAAAATGACTTTGTGCCTCTTTCCAGTTCTGTTCGGAAAGAGCTTTTTCTCCCAGAATGATATATTCCAACATCTGCATCACCTTACATATAATATATATGTATATAGTATCACTTTGACCCAGGGCTTACAAGTTCATAATTCTGACAAAAATGTTCACTTAATTTTCAGCTTTATCACAACTTGAATTCATATTGAAAATTTAATATACAGACATAAACAAAGCTGATGTACAGCTTGAAGGAGGAAGATTTATGAAAAAGACTGTTATAAAGAGAGCATCCGCACTTGTAATGTGTGCATTACTTACGGCCGGAACATGTGTTTACGCAAATGCAAAGTCAGAAGAAAAACATGAAAACAGCCCTTATATTCTCAGTACCGTTGACACTTACAACGCCGGAACTCAAAACAAGGGCGGCATGGATGTTTCAGACATAGCCGAGGCGGCAATGCCAAGTGTTGTATCCATAACCACAAAGACCATTGAAGAGGTTCAGGATTACTACGGGCAGTATTCTTTCTTCGGTTTCGGGTCCTATGGTTCTCAGCCAAGGGAGGTTGACGGTGCAGGAAGCGGTTTCATCATAGGTCAGAATGATACGGAACTGATGTGTGTTACAAATTATCATGTAGTAAAAGGTGCAGAGCAGGTTACCGTAACTTTCAATGACGGAACAACATATGAAGCTGCAACAAGAGGATATGATTCAGCCAAGGATATTGCCGTTGTTTCAATACCACTTGAGGATATTGATGAATCAACTCTCAATGCAATTAAGATTGCCACCCTCGGAGACAGTGATAAACTGAGAATCGGCGAACAGGTTGTTGCAATCGGAAACGCACTCGGTTACGGACAGTCTGTCACAACAGGTATTGTATCTGCCCTGAACAGGGTTATGGACGACAACATGATAAGCAACAGCGATAATGTTGAAGACAAAAACCTCACAAAGCTTATTCAGACAGATGCGGCCATTAACCCGGGCAATTCCGGCGGCGCTTTGCTCAACATGGATGGCGAGGTCATTGGAATTAACTCAGCTAAAACAGCCGACACAAATGTTGAAGGTATGTGCTATGCAATTGCCATAAGCGATGTAACAGATCTTATTGAGAACCTTGCAACCAAAGAATATAAAGGTGCATCCGCAAATTCAGGAAATGCGGCTCTCGGTATTCAGGGACTCACCGTTGATGACAAAACCAGCGAGGCATACGGAATTCCAAAAGGTGTAATGATAAACTCAGTAAACGAAGGCAGCGGAGCTGAAGAAGCCGGTCTTGTAAAGGGAATGGTAATAACCGGAATTGACGGCACTTCTGTTTCATCTATTGAGGAACTGAAAGATAAGCTTTCTTCCTACGCCCCGGATGATGTGGTTACCCTTACTGTTGAGAGCATGACTGACGGTGGTTATACCGAAAGTGAAATCGAAGTTACTTTGATGGAAAGCACCGCTGTTCAGGAAGAAGCAAATACTCCTGTTTTCAATTACGGAACTAAAGACTACTGATAAAAAACAGACAGCAGAGGATTAATTTCCCCTGCTGCCTTTTTTCTGTCTGTTGAATTTTCTACTGTATGCCAATGTATCTTTAAGTGCCGCCTCTTTTCCGATACCCGAAAGTCTCAGCTTATGGGCATAGGCAAGAATCTCGGAAAAATACTCATTCGGAACAATTCCATTGCTGATTAAATCGTCACCTGTAACATACGGCATTGACATAAGCTCCCGAAAAGCTGAGAGCTTTTCCTTTAATATATGCTCTGTCTCGGTGTAATCAGTAAACACTGTTCTGCCAAAGTGATCTGCCTTTGCAAGAAGTATTAAATCTTCCGGACAGACGGACTCATCAAAAAGCTTATTATAGGCCTTCTGAGATGACATCTGGGCCGCAAGCATGTTGGGACGCATATGATGTCTGACCATATTCTTTACATATTTATTAAGGTTTTTATCATCTGTCAGCCTCTTCATGGCTTCTGATACTATGGGCACACCCTTGGTATCGTGACCGTAAGATCGAATACGGCCATCTATTACTTCTGTGGTGGAAGGTTTTCCGTAATCATGCATTAAGGCAGACAGCATAAATGCAAGGGGATTTTTTGCCCCGGTTCTGAGTTCAGCCGCCGCATTCAGAACAAGCATGGTATGATTCCACACATCACCTTCAGGGTGGAACTGAGGGTTCTGCTCGGTTCCAATCAGTTTTTGGAGTTCAGGGAACCGGAAACCTAGCTGATTGCAATCTCTTAATATCTCAAAGAATACTCCGGGCTTTTCGCTTTTTGTGAGTGTCAGGGAAAGTTCCTTAAATACACGCTCTTTTGCAATAGCTGACAGATCTGCCTGAGATGCAAAATAAAGAGTATGTTCATCAATGGTAAAATCAAGAACTGAGGCAAAGCGGGCCATACGAAGCACCCTCAATGGGTCAGATATGAATGTATCTTCAGAAACAGCTCTTATTACCTTATTATATATATCCTCTGTTCCGTGAAAAAAATCGAGCACCTCCCCTGTCAGAATATTCTGCATGAGAGAGTTACATGTGAAATCTCTTCTGAGCGAAGCCTTTTCTTCACCAATGTATGGATCAGGTTCGTTCGGCTTATCAATACTTCTCGGTATGGAAAATTCCATATTATGGGAGCGTATGGAAAAGACCCCGAAATTTGCGCCGTATTTTATTACTTCACCGAATTCTGTCAGTATATCTTCGAGTTTCTCCTCACAGAGACCATGCACCTCAATATCTATATCCTGAGGTGTTGTACACATAATCATGTCACGCACATATCCGCCGACATAATAGGCTTTTCCGCCGTACTCAGCAATTTTTTCGGAAACAGCCTTAGATAACTCAATAGTATTCATATCAGTTCAAATGCCTCGGCGAAGCGGAAACGGAGTTTTGAACTTTTGCCTTTTCACTTTCTTTTATCGCATCGGCAAGTTTCTTTATTTTATTAATTATCCACATATACGCAGTAGTTCCCTCTGAATAATCCGCTTCGGCATACATATTTATTCTGCCGTCCGCACGCATCTGTTCAACCTGCTGCATAGCCTCCATATCTCCTTTAGGATAGATTCCGAATGTAGAACCTCCGTTTTTGTTAACAAGAGAAAATGCAGGAATATCGCTGGGGCCATCTGCAATATAAATCATGTTCTTAAACTGAACTCTTCTCTTATCTTCGGGAATTTTGGAATTAACATCCACATTTTCAAGCTGGAGTATGCCCTTGTTTATCTCGAACAGAGCTTTTGTCTTTGTGGTATTATCTATTGTATATCCTATTTCACTGATTACTCTGTTTCCATCCTTATCAGGGCCTTCAATAAGCTCACAACCCCACACACCTGAGATATAACTCATGAGCTCTGAGCCACGGATAATCTCTGTCATTCCTGTGCTGACTATGTAATGCTCCACCTGAATACCATATTCCGCATAAGAGGAATCGGAATTGATTATCTCCTTTGTTTTCTCAAAAATCTCCGGTACACCTTTATAGAATTTCAGTTCTTTTCCAAAGGAATGAAGTTTTTTGTTATTAAGCCCCGGGAAGGTCCCATCATGGGCTTTGTGTATAAAGTGGTTAAGATATATGGTATCCCTGTTTATTTTTACTCCCTGAGCCTGATAATATGCCGGTAGTTCATTTACTTCACTCCAGAACTCCGAAGAATTTACGCCGTAGTGCTCAAAGATGGGATCCTGCATGTACCCGTCTACGAGAGTTTTATCGCAATCCCATATTACAGCAATAATATTAGCCATGATTTACCTCCTCGTATTATAAAGTAGTAGTGTTTATAGACCCTCTCCAAGGTCTTTATG
>JAUNDK010000129.1 GCA_030526115.1 Clostridia bacterium | reverse complement strand
GTTCAAAAAACGTCAGAAATGCAACCGGAAAAATCTCAGTTGCATTTTTGAGAATGCCTATCTCTCCATATCGTGACTTATCAGCCGTTTTGGTTTGCTCATGATACGCATATTCTCCCTGACATTTTTAAGATTGCTCAGCATGGTATTGGTATATACCAGCTCATCATAGAGTTCATTCTTTGTCGCTTTGATTTTCTCTTTCATCTCCTTCAGTTCCTTCATGCCCGTGAATTTACCGCCAGGGGAGAGCCTCTGTAATTCCTTTCTTGCTTCTTCATGGGAGGCAAGCTCCTCAGTGTGCTGTTCTCTGAAAGTCTTTTTGTCACCTGAACTGAGATACTCCGAATAAATGTCCTTTGTTGAATAGTACTGACCTGTCATCCTGATTCTCAGATTGACTTCTGCCAGCCTCTCCTTGGCTTTGGAGTATTCCTCATATATCTCCTGACTGTACTGCTCACCTGTGGATATTATCAGGTCTATGTCATCAATTCCTCTGAACTTTGCCTCTCTCAGAAATGCCATGGTGTCAACTGTCTTCTGCACATTGTTCAGTTCGACTCTGTTTCTGTAAGCAGGATTTTTGATAGCCTTTTTGTTTTCGCTTACATCAACCATTCTCTCGATTTTCTTTCTCGGACCGAGGAGAGACTCAATACTCCTTAAGCTGAACATTGAACCGAGCTTTTCACCTTTGAAGGACATGTTAAGCTCTTTTGAGTGATAGATGATATCGTCCTTCGAGTACCTGAAGTCTATGCCTTCCTCGTTCTTTAACTTATCCTCAAATTCATCAATGGTTTTGCTCTCGTGAAGTACAGCGTATATCGCATTCCTGATAAAGTTCTTTACAGACTGATACATGTGGTTGATAAGTCTGAACTTTTTAACATGGCGGTACTCTCTGTCGCTGACTCTGATCTTTGCAGGGGAAAGCAGATCCACCTGATTGAGCTTTTCTCTCTCACATATTTCCATGAGGTCCTTCTTCAGATAACCGAGCATTTCATTCGACACCTGATGCTTACAGCCGATTTTGTACTCGGCTTCCTTTTTCATAAAGTCTTTTCTTTCCATTTCGATTTTTCTGACGGAGTTGAATACAATGTGGCAGTGAATGTTACCGCTCTCATTGTTGCCGTCGTCGTGGGTGCAGACGATTACCTCGTGACCGTAGAAGTGCTTACGAGCAAACTCCATGCCTATTTCCTGAGCCTTTTCCATGGTGAGACCCAGCTCTCTGTCCTTTGGGTCGAAGCTGATTATGTAGTGATGGGCTTTGATTTCATTTTTGTCTTTGTTCTTATCGTAAAGCCTGTTGGTTACACGGCAGTCGTAGGCGTAGCTCTCGGGAGTGGTGTTGATACCCTCGATGAGATATTTCTCTCGGAATATCGGTTCACCGTTTTCATCCCTTAATATGGTTCCTGAATCGCCCACATGCTGATAGAGCAGGTATTCCATCGATGCCGTATAGTTGGAGTTTTTGATTTTAAGATGTTTAAGTACGGCCATATTCCACCTCGATTTCCTTAGTCAGCTTCATACATGCTGAGCGAACAGCGTTGACTGCCTCCTGAATATCCTTTCTTATCTGCTCCGTTTCCACACCGCCGGAGTTGTAATATCTTGCAATCTGATTGAGGAGACCACCGACTTTCGATACATTGTTGAGAGCCTCGGTTATTCTCTCATCGTTATGGATTAAAGCCCTTCGGTAGAGCAGTCGCTTCTCAAGCACAACACGCCTGATGAATTCCGATGGTGTGACACCGCACTTTTCAGCTTTCAGTTTCAGAAATCCGTACTCGTCTTCCGTCATTCTGAACACCACATTTCTTGTTCTTTTATCTTCCTGTTTCTTCTTTCCCATAAAAAATTTCCTTTCCCTTTGATTTTCAAAGACTGCGGAGCCAATATGCACAGTATTCTCTGCATTGCAGTAAGAATCTTGCTCTTGTCCCTAAACCCTTTTTTCGTGCCTGAACCCGGGTATTTTCACCCCCTTTCCTTAAAAATGGACGCAGTTATCCCGTTTATTGTCGGAGAACTTACTGGCCGCATTCC
>JAUNDK010000059.1 GCA_030526115.1 Clostridia bacterium | reverse complement strand
CCTTCAGAATAAAAATGTACCATTGTGAGGTAAATGAATAATGGATAGACGAGTCAAACGCACAAAAGAGGCAATTTACACCGCATGTCTCGAACTTCTCATGGAGAAAGAATACAACAAAATCACAATCTCTGAGATTGCAAGAAGAGCAGATATCGACAGAAAAACCTTTTATCTGCATTACACATGCATCGGAGATGTGTTCGCAGAATACTCAAAAAATAAAATGGCAGAACTTGATTTAAGATTAAAATTAAAGGGCTTTGACACCAATCCTTTTGATATCAGAATTCTTTTCAAAGAACTGGAACAGCAGTGCAAAGAAAACATGGATCTTTTCAGACATGTTGCCAAAAGCGAAAACTACAATGAGTTCTGGCTTAATCTTGACGGTTATGTAGTAGGTTCTCTTGAAAAGTTTTATATGAACAAAGTGTCTACCGATCCTGTAAGACTCAGACGCAGCTGTGAGTTTGCTGTTGCCGGAATAAAAACACTTTATCGCAACTGGCTCATGGGTAAATATGAGGAATCCCTTGAGGAACTCTCAGAGTATATGGCAACTGTTTTCGATACACATTTTATTTCAAAAATATCATTATAAAAAATATCTCTCCTTGTATCATCCGATTTGATGAACAGGAGAGATTTTCTGTTATTTATTGGTTTTTTCGAGTTTGCATGTCTGCTTCATGGCAACTGTACATGCAAGGTCACCTACAACATTGGAGCAGGTTGCACCCATATCACAGAGTGTATTTACGCTGATGTAAACACCCATGATTCCTGCAGGAAGACCTGCAATTGCAGAAAGTGCGGCAAAACTTGCGATTGCACCGCCCGGAACACCCGGTGTACCAATGGAAAGAAGTGTATTGGAGAGCATTACAACTATCATAAGTCCGAGGTCAACCTCTACACCGCATGCATTCGCAAAGAAAACAATCATGAAAGACATGAGTATTGAAACCGCGTCCATGTTGATTGTTGCGCCAAGCGGAAGTGACATGGAGGAAATCTCATTAGGGACATCAAGCTCATCTGTGCATCTCTTTGAAATAGGAAGTGTTGCGGAAGAAGAGCATGTTCCGAAAGCATTGAGAGCCGCAGGAGCAATAGTCTTAAAGAACTTACCTACCGGGCACTTACCGATGAACTTTACCATTCCACCGTAAACGATGAGGATGAAGAGTGCCATTGTGATGTAAAGAGCTGCAAGAACACCTGCAAGGGAGATAATAGTCTCTGATCCGTTTGCATATACAACTGTGGAGATGGAGCAGAAAACACCAACCGGTGTGCAGTACATAACTACGGAGATAACCTTTACGGAAATATCATTGAAAGCTTCGCAGAAATCAACGAACGGCTTAGCCTTGTTACCGAGAGCAAGACATGTAATACCTACGATAATCGCAAATACGAGAACCTGAAGCATATCGCCGTTTACAAAAGATGCAATCGGATTGGATGGAATGAGATTCTTTACGGTATCAAGAAGAGATGTAAACTTTGTTGCTGTAACATCAGATTCAACCATTGCAATCTCTACGCCCTTACCTACACCGAGCATTCTCGGGAGAAAAAGACCGAGAAGTGATGCAAAGAGAGTTGTTCCGCAGTAGTAAAGAACGGACTGAAGACCTACCTTACCTGTGGCGGAAACAGAACCTATGCCCTTAATACCCACGATGAGTGAACAGAATACGAGAGGATAAATCATCATTCTGAGGGCGTTCATATAAAGTGAACTGATGAGATCAACAGCAGGAAGAAGACCTTCATATCTGCCCGGCATGAAAAGACCGAAGAGAATACCAAGGACAAGTCCTGCAAAAATTGCCAGCGTTAATTTGGTGCCGGAGCTTTTCTTTTTTGCGTTTGCCATTAGAAATACCTTCCTTAAATATTGAATTTGACTGTAAAATATAAAAATCCGCCCTCTGAATTAACAGAAGGCGGACAATTAACATAATTGTACGCGGTACCACTTCTTTTCGCCCTAAGGCCTCCGGGAAATCCAACAATTTCCTGTGCTGTAACGGGCACACCCGCCGCAGGTTAAATATCACCCACAAAGCTCCGGAGCCATGTTCGTCCCTTTTACCCATGTCCTTGCACCAACCGGACACTCTCTGAAAAGTATTTTGGGATTACTCTTTCCTTCATTGCCTTTATGCAGTATAAATCGCTTAACTACAATACAGTGTAAAGGAAAACTTGTCAAGATTTTTGATTTTCTTTTGCCGTTTTAATCGCATCAAGAAAAGCCTTGCCGTATTTATTCGCCTTGGTTTTGCCTATGCCCGGAATCTGCAGGAGTTCATCCATATTCTGTGGTTCTTTTATGGCTATCTCGTTAAGCACTGCATCTGTGAGTATGATATATGCAGGAACATGCTCTTTGAGAGAAAGATTGAATCTTGCCTGTCTGAGAACCTCAAACATATTCTTTGTGTTTGCTGTGCTCTCTCTTGTGACATGGATAACCCTCTTGGTATCTGCACGAACTTTCATGTTCAGCTTCTTCTTGCCGAAAAGAACAGTTCCGCTTTTTTCAGTAAGTTCAATTCCCTTGTGCTCATTTACTTTGAGGTAACCGAGGGAAATGAGATAATCACATACTTCCCTTAGATATTCGAGAGGATAGTTTTTGCCCACAGCATAGGTTGTAATGGTGTCAAGTCCCAGTTCTTTCAGCCTTGATAGTCTCGAGCCGAAAACAGTATTGACTATGAGATTCTCCCCCACATAGTAACCCAGAAGCGTATGGGCTCTTTTTACGCATGAAAGAAGCATCTGTGCCTCTTTTGTGATATCCTGCTCTTTGAAATCCGTTCCGCAGTTTCCGCATTTTCCACAGAACGGCGGATGCTTCTCTCCGAAATACTCAAGAAGCTTCCCACGGAAACAGTCCCTTGTTCCCACATAGCCGAGCATGGCATGAAGCCTTTTTATATTCATCTGTTTTACGGCTTCCTGCTGTTCCTCTGTGAGTTCTTCGTTCTCCTCGGGGTTTTCTATGAAATACTCCGCAATCTGAACATCCCGCTTGGAGAACATCATTATGCACTCGGCTTCTTCTCCGTCTCGACCGGCTCTGCCTGCCTCCTGATAGTAGGCTTCTATTGACTTTGGCATGTTGTAGTGGATTACATAGCTGACATTGGATTTGTCTATTCCCATACCGAAGGCATTTGTTGCCACCATAACGCGTTTGCGGTCATACTGGAAGTCATCCTGATTGCGCTGGCGTTCCTCCTGTTCCATGCCTGCATGGTAACAGGTGGAGGCATATCCTCTTGCTTCAAGGGCTGCGGCTATTTCTTCGACTGATTTTCTTGTGGAACAGTAGATTATTCCACTCTTATCTCTGCGTTCATTGAGAAGCGAGAACAGTTCTTTCAGCTTGTTCTTAGGTCTGATTACATCGAAGTAAAGATTTTTCCTGTCATATCCTGTTATCTCCACATGAGGATCTTTCAGTTTGAGGAGCCTGATAATATCATTTCTTACTTCATCGGTTGCGGTTGCGGTGAATGCCGCCACAACAGGTCGCTCCGGCAGAAAATCTATAAATTCTGATATCCTCAGGTAACTCGGACGGAAATCGTTGCCCCACTGGGATATACAATGCGCCTCATCAACAGCAACCATGGAAACCTTCTGATAGGATAGTGCCGCAAGGAAACCCTCTGAAGCAAGTCTCTCGGGGGCGACATAAATAATCCTGTACTCCCCTGTTTTCATTCTGTCGTAAACTTTAAGAAGCTGTGGAAAAGTAAGTGAACTGTTGATATACGCTCCCCTTATTCCCATGGTTTTGAGTGCCGCCACCTGATCGTTCATGAGGGATACAAGCGGAGAAACAACTATGGTTATACCGTCCATCATGAGGGCGGGAATCTGATAGCACACAGATTTTCCGCCGCCTGTGGGCATGATTCCGACAGCATCATTTCCTGCCATAATATTATCAATAAGTGCCTCCTGCCCCTGACGGAAGCTCATGTGACCATAGTAATTGCGTAGAAGTTCGTATTTATCGGGAGCTTTGCTACCGAACAATGTTTCAAGTATTATCATCGGCCAGAACATACCTCCCTTTGCCTGTTTTAATCAATTTACCCTCTGTACACATTTTTGATATCACCCTCTGAAGCTGACGGCGACTGCACCTTAGCTGTGTGAGGGTTTTCTCGATACCGTTTATTTCGTGACTTGGTTCAATTATTGTGAGATAGTTTATTAGCTTATTCTCTATGGACTGCGAAGGAAGTTCTATCGCAGAATTTCTCTCCATGCTGTCGCTCATCTTTTTTAATATGAAATTCAGGAACTTTACATCTCTGTGAAAAATCTCGGCATAATCATCGTAAGAGAGTGCCACACAGATAACATCAGTCAGCGCTTCTGTATCAAACTCTGAACACTTTCCCCCGGCAAACTCAATGTCACCGAGAAATGTGAATTTATCTTCCCGGGCAACCGAAAATATACTGCCATCCTCATTTATTCCGTAAATCTTAAATTTTCCCGCCACTACAAAAAGAAAATACTTCAGCTTTGTCTGGGTCATAGTGAGCATATTGCCCTTATCATATTTAATAAGCTGAAAGTTGAGGTTCTCCGTATCGAAATAAGAACCGATATTATATTTTTCGAGATAACTCTGCAACAGAGCTTTATCCTGTATTATTTTCATAGTTTACCTTCGTGTTAATCTTTTCTTATATTGTGCCATATGTCACATTAATTTGCAAGCTGTTATGATATAATTGATAAGTAAAATTATTATAAGTAAATATGAAAGGAAAAATTATGGAAAACAACGACATTTTCGGTGGCAAGAGCATACCAAAAACCTATATAAAGTTTGCTCTTCCCGTTGTATTCACAATGGTTATCGCTCTTGTTTATAACCTTGCGGATACTTTCTTTATCGCACAGACAGGTGATATCAACCTTGTTGCTGGTGTATCCATCTGTGTACCGATTATCACTCTGCTCATGGCCTTCGGCAATATTTACGGTCAGGGCGGAAGCTCCATTATCGCAAGACTTTTAGGTGCAGGCAAAAATGAGGATGCCAAGAGAGTATCTTCTTTCTGCTGGTACATCGCTATTTTAACTGGTGTTGTAATCGGCGCTTTACTGGTTATCTTCCAGAACCCTGTTCTCAAGCTTTTAGGTGCCAGTGATGCCACAATCAACTACGCAAGGGATTATTACCTCATTCTCGCAATAAGCGCACCACTCAATATTCTCACATTTATCCACTCCAACCTTCTCCGCTCCGAGGGTATGGCTTTTCAGGCTATGATAGGTTCCGTAAGCGGTTCCATACTCAATATTATCCTCGACCCTATCTTCATCTCCGTTTTCGGCTGGGGTGCTAAGGGTGCGGCTTTCGCAACTGCTCTCGGTTACCTTTGCAGTGATATTATCTTTGCCTATGTTGTACTCAGAAAGAGCAGAGTTCTCTCCATCAGTCCAAAACTCATCAAGATTACAAAGGAATACTGCGGACAGATTTTCGGTATCGGTATTCCTGCCGCTATCACTAACCTCATGAGTTCCATTGCTCAGATTCTCGTAAACCAGTTCCTACTTCCTTACGGCGACGACAGAATCGGTGCCATGGGAATTGCCATGAAGGTTTCTATGATAGTAATGCTCATTGTTGTAGGTTTCTCCTTCGGTGGCGCACCACTTTACGGCTTCCTTTACGGTTCCGGCGACAAGGCAAAGCTCAACAAGCTCATTCGTTTTGCAGTTACTCTCCTCTGCTCTGTTGCACTTGTACTTTCAGCACTTATCATAATCTTTGCAAAGCCTATCATGAGTATATTCATGGATAATGCCAACATGATTGCCATTGGTGTTCCTATGATAAGACTTCAGGTTGTATGCATGGTATTCATGGCAATAGTACAGGTTATTCAGGTTATCTTCCAGTCTACAGGTAAGATTCTCGGATCCTTCGTACTTTCCATCAGCCGTCAGGGCTTTGTATTCTTCATCGCCATTGCAGTAATGTCCTTCATGTTCAAGTATAACGGTGTCATTGCTGCTCAGGCTGCATCAGATGTTCTCAGTGCAGTTCTTGCTGTATGGCTTTTCTTTATGTATTTTGTAAAAAAGAAGCATGAAAAATAAATCAACCGCCCTCGATATGACTCAGGGAGAACCCATATCCCTGATGCTCCGCTTCGCCATTCCAATGATGATTGGCAGCATTTTCCAGTCACTTTATACCATGGTGGATTCCGCTGTTTTAGGCAGATATGCAGGCTCTGAGGCCCTTGCGGCAATAGGTGCCACAACCTCCACCACAGGTTTCATACTCATGTTCGCCATGAGCGTAACAAACGCCATCTCCATAGTAATGAGCCAGTATGTAGGCGCAAATGACCGTGTAAAAGTAAAACAGAGCCTTGTCAGCTCCATGTATATACTGCTTTTCCTCGGAATAGTACTCGGTGCGGTGGGTGTTCTCTTTGCAAGACCCATCATGGTTATTTTACAGACACCCGCTAACATAATTGACAGATCTGTATTATATATCCAGCTTATCTGCGGTTGCGGCCTTGCTCAGTTTGCCTATAACGGTGTTGCCAATGTTCTCAGGGCTTTGGGCGACAGCACCACTCCCCTTGTGTTCCTGATACTCTGCGCCTTCTTAAATGTAGGACTTGACCTTTTTGCGGTAATTGTCCTTAATATGGGTGTTGTGGGTGTTGCCGTGGCTACCATCGGTTCACAGGCTGTTTCCGCAATTATCTGTATTATTGTGATGTTCAGAAAATTCCCTGAACTGAAACTTACAGGAGCAGATATGAAGCCCGATAAAAAGGTTACCAGACAGATTTTCCTGATGGGATCTCAGATGGCTGCCCAGTCCGCATTTCTCTCCATAGGTATGATGGTTATTACAGCTATTATCAACAAGAACGGCTCCGATATAGTTGCGGCCTTCACGGTAGGAAGCAACATTCAGAATCTTGCAGTTGTTCTCTTCTCAGGTTTCAGTTTCGGATTCTCCGTATATGTCGGGCAGAACTATGGTGCAAAGCGTGTTGACAGAATCAAGCTCGGCGTTAAACAGATTGTATTCTTAGTCGGTGGCCTGAGCTTTATCGCCTGTTTCCTCACACTGATATTCGCAGACTTCCTTGTTTCCCTCTATGTCAAACCGGAGGAAACTCAGGTTGTAAAAGCATCCCTTGAATTCTTAAGGGTTGAGGCATGGTTCTTCCCTATGCTCGGCTGGATATGGCTTTACCTTTCTACTCTCAAGGGTATGGGTAAAATCAGTATCACCTTTATTTCATCCCTTATCGAGCTGGGAAGCAAAATCGGTTTCTCCATCGTTTTACCGATATGGTTCGGCTATGTCGGAATATGGTGGGCGGCTCCCCTTGGCTGGGTGCTTGGAAATATTCCGAACCTTATTTACTACTACCGTGGAAAATGGGCAAAGGAACTTGAATCAAAAAGTGCTTGAATTTAGGCCTGTATATAAAAAATCAGGAGGACTGAAATTTCAGTCCTCCTTTTTGCGTCTGAATCAGATTATTTAGTGCCGAAGATTCTGTCACCGGCATCACCGAGACCCGGACAGATGTAAGCGTCCTTGTTGAGCTCACGGTCGAGATGTCCGACATAAATCTGAACATCGGGATGAGCCTCGTGGAGCTTCCTGAGTCCCTCCGGAGCGGCGATGATGCACATGAACTTAATCATCTTGCCACCCTGCTTCTTAATCTGGTTAATGGCGTCGATAGCGGATCCGCCTGTTGCAAGCATTGGGTCTGTTACAACGATGAGTCTCTCCTCGATTGGGCTTGGTAACTTGCAGTAGTATGGAACAGGCTCATGAGTTTCCTCGTTTCTGTACATACCGATGTGGCCAACCTTTGCAGTCGGAGCAAGGGCGAGAACACCGTTTACCATTCCAAGGCCTGCTCTGAGGATAGGAACAATTGCAAGGGTTCTTCCTGAGATTACAGGAGTTAAGCAGGTCTCGATTGGTGTTTCAATCTCAACATCTGCTGTTGGGAGATCCTCAAGAGCAACAAATCCCTCGAGCATTGCTATCTCCTCTACAAGCTTACGGAACTCATTTGTTCCTGTGTTCTTGTCTCTTAAACGGGAAATCTTGTGCTGGATAAGAGGATGAGTCATTATAAAGATATTCTTTTCATTCTCGAAATTCATAATCAGTCCTCCTGACTTTTACCCTTTAAAAATACACCACGGCTCTGGTCACCCTCAGGGTTCTTGCCGAACTCATAGTCGTTACCCGGAAGAATTGCATTGAGAACAATACCGGCGATAGCTGCGATTGCAAGGCCTGTGAGTGTGATGGATGCGGAACCTACATTGAATGTGAGACCACTTGAGAAACCGAGGCCGCATACGAAGATAACAGCTGCGATGATAAGGTTTCTGGACTTTGTGAGGTCAACCTTGTTCTCAACAATGTTTCTTACACCGATAGCGGAAATCATACCATAAAGCATAAAGGAAACACCACCGATGATGGAAGCAGGCATTGTGGAGATAACTCCCGAGAACTTAGGAATGAAGGAAAGAATGAGTGCAAATATTGCGGCAATTCTGATAACCTTTGGATCATAAACCTTTGAAAGCTCAAGAACACCTGTGTTCTCACCGTATGTTGTGTTTGCAGGGCCACCGATAAGACCTGCAAATGCTGTTGCGAGACCATCACCGAGAAGTGTTCTGTGAAGACCCGGCTCCTCAATGAAGTTCTTACCGACTGTTGCGCTGATAGCGGACATGTCACCGATGTGCTCCATCATGGAAGCAATAGCGATAGGTGCCATTACAAGAATAGCTGTAATATCAAACTTTGCAAGCTGGAACTTTGGAAGACCAACCCATGCAGCTTCCTTTACAGCCTCAAAAGCGAAGATTGCGGATCCGTCAGGATTTGTGATGCCACATGCATTGAGGATAAGTGCTACTACATATGCTACGAGAACACCCATGAGAATAGGAATGATTCTGAACATTCCCTTGCCCCAGATGTTGAAAACAATGATAACTGCAAGAGCAATGAAAGCAAGAAGCCAGTTTGTGGATGCGTTATTGATTGCACTGCCTGCAAGGGAGAGACCGATGCAGATAATAATAGGACCTGTTACAACAGGAGGAAGGAATTTCATGACTCTCTTAACGCCGATAATCTTGATTACAGCGGCGAGAACGAGATAAAGTACACCTGCGATTACAATACCGCCACAAGCGTAAGCTACCTTATCGTTTGCGTTCATTCCTTCGTAAATGCCTGTATTAAGGCTTGCTACTGTGGAAAAGCCACCGAGGAATGCAAAGGAAGAGCCTAAGAATGCAGGAACCTTCATTTTTGAGCACACATGGAACATGAGTGTTCCCACACCTGCACAGAAGAGTGTTGTCGCTACTGTAACACCTGCTGTGAGACCCTCACCGCATGCGTCTTTGAAGTAGCCGCTTACAAGAATAGGAACAAGGATTGTTGCGCCGAACATGGCGAACATATGCTGAAGACCGAGAATCAGCATCTTGGGAAAACCGAGTTTTGTGGCATCATAAATGCCATTCTTTTCTTTGTTCATTTTACGGATATACCTCCATTTATTTATTCACGCTATTATATCACAATAATTAGAAAAATAAAGCATTTTAATAAAAAAGCGGGCTGAAAAAATGCACAAATTTTCAGCCCAAAGTTGATTCATATTATGTTTATTATTCCTGCCACACCTATCATTATATATGTGGCTTTTTTCAGTATTTCCGCATTAAGTCTGTCGGCAATTTTTGCACCGAGAAGAGAACCGATTACTATTGCAACTCCCCCTGCCATTATTACAGGCAGATGTGTCGTTCCGACAATTCCGTTAATTACTCTGAATGTGGCATTATAAAATCCACAGCAGAAAAAGAAAGTCTGAATGGTTGCTCTGTATTCTGCCTGGTTTTTAATCTGAGACAGGAAATAGATTACCATGAGCGGACCGCCTATGCCGAAAAAGGCATCGCAAAGCCCGGATATTACTATGAACACCACAGACACAGCAAGGTTAAGTTTTCTGTCACTCTGCTTATTTATGAACAGATAATATATGCACAGCACACACAGGAATACGCCGAACGCCTTTTTCATGAGAGCCTGGTCAAGAGATGTGGAAATGAATATTCCCGCCGAGGACACCGCAATAAACAACAGAGCCGGAAGAAACAGTATCCTCCACTGAACAAGTTTTCGGTATTTAATCGCAAGAGTAAGGGTCATAAATAACGAACATATACCGCTGATTCCCGCTGCCTGAGGCAATGCGAAGAAAAACGGGAATGCCATCATCATAATTATTCCGCTGCCGAAACCTGTTATACCCTGCACAAGACCACCGAGAAAAGCCATGAGAGCCATTATAATATACATAGTCATACAAATTTACCTCTCAAATCTTTTTCCCGGGTTAATAAGTCCAGCAATTATGTGAGTTATTACCGCAAGGCCCACACCGCCCACAACATCAACGAAATAATGCTGTTTCACAAATAATGTGGAAGCACAGATAAGCACAGTCATAACAAGCGAGAAAATTCTGTAACCCCTGCTTATTTCAGGCTGTTTTCTCACACCGAGGTAACAGTAAGTGCTTATCATACAGTGAAATGACGGAAACAGATTGAACGCATTATTTCCCCCATCCAGAGCATACATAACCCTCAGAGAAAGCGCATTAAGTCCTGTTCCGTTCGATATGTCAATCAGACCCTCTGCCACTCTGTCCATACCTGTTGGAAAGAAGACAAAAATCAGAAACCCGATTAAATAAGCAATAGAAAGCCCGAATAAATAGTTCACAAAATTACGCTTCTTTGTCATGGATGTGGCAAGTGTTCCCATAAGCCAGAAAATATATGAGAAAAAGTATATTGTGATAAAACAGCCTATATAAGGTATTTTATCATCTATACACGGTATTTTGGGTATTATGGGATTTTCAGCCGTGCCAATCACATTAGCGAGGAAATTCCCGAAACTGTAACAGAACATCTCAAGAAGAAAATATACTACGGCAAAAACATAGCCGTATTTTGGTATTTTTTTAAATATCCTCTTCATCTTCTGCACCGAACCAGAAGTCATAACCTCCGACGATAAACGGTCTTATCTCACAAGCCATGTAGAAAGAACCGCAGATTACAAGTGCAGAGTTCTCTGTGGAATATACATAGTCGAGAACCTCAGCAAGAGCTGTGGCATTGTCTCTGCCCTCACTGTCTGCACAGTATTTACGGCAGGCATCCGCAAGTTCCTCTGCCTTCATGGAGCGTGGATTTTCCGGCATTACCGCACGAACCATGCTCATCTTCGGTACAACTTCACAGAGGTAGGAATCTATATCCTTATCTGCCATCATACCGATTATGCAGGCAATGTTTTTGCCGGCAAGATTATCTTCGATTACTTTTCTTAAAGCAATGGCGCAGTCCTGATTGTGACCGCCGTCCATGAGAATTATCGGATCATTTGAGAGTATCTCCATTCTGGCGGCAATGTGAGATTTCTCGAAACCGCTGTGAACAGCCTCGTCACTTATGTCGAAGCCCTTTGTTCTGAGGACCTTGATTACATTCAAAGCGCCTATGGAATTATAAACCTGATGAACACCCGAGAAAGGAATGTGATACTTTACCCCGTCAAGCTCATAATCTGTTCCAAAGAGATTGGATTCGCCTATTTTCAGAGTGCTTATGTCAGCCTTGATGAGGTTTGCATTTCTTTCAGCACATACATCATCAAAAACCTTTTCTGCCTGTGGGTCTATATTGCAGTAAAGAACCACATTTCCACCCTCTTTTACTATACCGGCTTTCTCAAATGCGATTTTGTCTATTGTATCACCGAGGTACTGCATGTGATCTAAAGCTATACTTGTAATTAATGCGCACTCAGGGCAGTCAATAATATTTGTGGCGTCGAATCTACCACCGAGACCGACCTCGAGAACAACTATGTCACATCCGCTCTGGGCGAACCAGTTGAACGCAAGGGCTGTGATAAACTCAAACTCTGTGATATTGGCATCGAGTCTCTCGCATGCGGCAGATGTAATTTCAATCTGCTCTATGAGTTCATTTTCCGGTATCATCTCACCGTCAATTATGAATCTCTCACGGAACTCAACCACGAACGGAGAAGTATAAAGGCCTGTCTTGTAGCCTGCTTCTCTTAATATGGATGAAATATATGTGCAACTTGTGCCCTTGCCGTTGGTTCCGGCTACATGGACAAACTTCAAATTCTTCTGTGGGTTGCCCATCTCGTCAAGTAAAGCACGGATATTGTCAAGACCGAGCTTTGAACCGAAACGCAGACGTGCATGTATTTTAGCTATTGCCTCTTCGTAAGTCATGGTTAACTCCTGATAAATAAGATTATTCTCTCAGTATTCTATCATTTAGAAGGCTGTTATTCAATATATTTATTTCTCACATCTGCCGCAGTCTGAACAGCCTGCGCATATCATGCGACTGCCACAGGTGTTGCAGTGTTCACGGAAATGCGGAACAAACCTTTTTTCCTCAGGTATAGGATACCCCCACTCATCGTAAAGGTCATAATGCCACTCTTTTCCCCTGAAGCTCACACCGGATTTATAGGCCATAAGGCTCTGCACCTGCTTATCGGGAATAGTGTAGAGCTTCTTATCCTTTATGAATTTAGTCCCTGTCTCTATAAAGCAGAAACTCACATTGTTATCGGCACATTCCTGCCTGAGATTCAGCACCCAGTCAAAATTACATGGTCTTGCGCCGTCATAATTCTCACCGCCGCAGGTTACCTGCTCTATCTGCCCTGATTCAAGGTATTTACGCACACTGACCGGTCCGATAAAGGGCGCACACATTATACCCTTGTGCTTAAACGGCAAATCAAGGAGAATCGGTATTCTCTCGTCTGCCCTGCGCTGATTTTCCGCAGTGACATTAAAGAAGATGTTATCCCAGCCGTTGCCCCAGTCCATGGGCAGGCAGTCCTTTACCCTCTCAGGTCTTTTTGTGAGCAGGTAGAATATCACATCCGCACGGCTTCGCATTATGTCCCAGGCCTCGTTGCGCCATTGGTCTGCCTCTTTCAGGAAGAAATCCGAGGTCATGCACACACGGATGCGCTCTCCGCTTTTAATTTTATACTCGCCGTTTCTGAATCTGCTGAGCGGATATTTAAACCCCGCCTTGGTTTTATAAATCTCACTGCCGTCTTTATCCCTCTGTTTATCGAGAAAATACATATAGCAATGCTCGCACCCCTCTGAGCATTTTACACATCCGTGCCACGGATTCCATATATCGTGCATAGTCGAATCTCCCCTCTTTTTATTTATTATACTCCAATTATC
>JAUNDK010000058.1 GCA_030526115.1 Clostridia bacterium | reverse complement strand
TGCTGAGTATGAGGGAACATATCAACCGGCTGAATCTTTGTTACCTTGTAGCCGTTGTTCACGAAACTCTTGAGGTCTCTTGCGAGGGTCTCGGGATTGCAGGAAATATACACGACTCTACTCGGTGCAAGAGTGCATACGGAAAGAATGAATTCCTCGGTACTTCCCGCTCTTGGTGGATCCATGAATACAACATCTGCCTTTTCGCCCTCTGCCGCCATGTTGGAGAGAAACTCTGTTGCATCTGCGCAGTAGAATCTGATGTTCTTCATGTTATTGAGCTGGGCATTCTGCTTTGCATCCTTTACGGCATCGGCATTTACTTCAACACCGATAACCTTTACAGGGTTCTTGCCCTGAACTCTTGACGCAGCAACCATACCGATGGTTCCGATTCCGCAGTAGGCATCTATTACTGTCTCTCCGCCTCTGAGCTTTGCGAACTCCATAGCCTTGTTGTAGAGTTTTTCTGTCTGAACCGGGTTAATCTGATAGAATGACTTTGCGGAAATTCTGAACCTGAGTCCACAGCACTCATCCACTATATATCCCGGGCCGTAGAGAACCTTCTCGTTCTGGCCGAGAAGCATGGATGTAAACTTATCATTTACATTATGTATGATAGTGGTAATTTCAGGGTGAAGCTTTAAAAGTGCCTTGCAGAAATTGTTCTTTGCTGTGAATACAGGAGTTCCTGTTACGAGAACAACCATGATTTCATTTGTGGCAAAGCCCCTCTTTACGAGAACATGACGCAGAAATCCCTTGCCTGTAACCTCATTATAAGTTGTGAGTTTGAAATCTTTGAGGAGCTTTCTTACGGAGACGATAATCTCGTCAGCCTTTTTATCCTCTATCATACAGGAATCCATACCCACAATGTGGTGTGTTGATGACTGATAAATAC
Organism: Clostridia bacterium; assembly: GCA_030526115.1. Lineage (GTDB taxonomy): Bacteria > Bacillota > Clostridia > Oscillospirales > Acutalibacteraceae > SIG603. The sequence continues at coordinate 12,661 of JAUNDK010000058.1, read as the reverse complement.
CACTGATGATTCTTCGGCTTCTTGGGTCTGTGTAGAAAGCCGCCTGAACCTTGTTGCGGTAGTGGTATGGGTTCTTCATGCCAATTATTTCCTCGACATGACCGTATTTGCCGAGAAGTTTGATACAGCTTCCCATTTTAAAGCTTAACTGCTCTTTATATGAGAGATTCTGAAGCTGACATCCGCCGCACTTCTTGCGGTTCGGACACTGAGGGAAGTTAGCCGGAGCTTTCTTCTGCTCTTTTACCTCCTCAAACTCTTCATCTTCTATCATCTCTATAATCTCGTTCTTTTTCCCGTGGGGCCTGGAATTATGGCGTCTTCTCTTCTCTGTGACAGCCTTGTAAAACGGTTCTTTTTTAGTATTGTTGTTCATAATATATCTCCGATTGATTTTTCCTTGTTTATCTGATTAATTATAAATTACCGATGCTGTTTAGTCAATTAAAAAGCTCCCCCGAAGGAGAGCCCAAATTTGTGTAATTAACCGAACATGAACGGCCATGGGTTTACTCGATAATCGTTCTCGTAAACCTCAAAGTGGAGATGGTTACCTGTGGAGTTACCTGTACTTCCTACATAACCGATTACCTGTCCCTGCTCTACCCACTGACCAGACCATGCGGCAATGGAGCTCATGTGAGCGTAACGTGTGCAGTAAGTGGAGTTGTGATAAATGAGAACATTATTACCCCAGGACCAGTGATAGTCGGCAGAGATAACCTTACCGCTTGCCGCGGCAACAATCGGAGTTCCGTAAGGCACACCGATGTCCATTCCCATGTGACCGTTGTTGCCGTAGTACTGGGTGATGTCACCTGTTCCATATCCCGGAAGCGGCCAGATGCAGTAAAGCCCGGATGTGTACTCCGGTGTAGGTTCTACATAGTTATCGTCATTATCTTCGAAATAACTGTCATCACCATCGTCAGTGTTATCACTGTCATCGGTTTCGCTGTCGTCGTTATTGTTTCTGTTTTCTTCTTCCTGTCGTCTGCGCTCTTCTTCGGCAGCAATTCGTGCGGCCTCTTCTTCAGCTTCTTTCTGGCGCTGCTCCTCGATAAGCTCTAAAAGCTGTGCCTCAAGCTCAGCATCTTCTTCTTCAATCTGTCCGATTTCAGAAAGAGTATCTGCCTCATCGCTCTGAATGGAGGCGATTACAGCCTCATTCTCCTCAATGAGGTCCTCAAGCTCGTCCTTGTCGCTCTCGAGCTGCTTCTTCAGCTCGGCAACCTCTGCCTTCTCGGATTTGAGTGCATCTTTATCGTCTTTTGTTTTATCGATATACTCCTGAATTTCATCGCAGAGCTCTTTATCGTGGCTTGTTACTGCTGAGAGCATCTCTGTTTTCATGGAGAAATCGTAAAGGCTTGTGGAATTGAGAAGAATCTCGATAGTTCCTACATCGCCTGATTCATAAATTGCTCTGATTCTTGTTTTTAGAAGTTCGAATGTATCGGCATACTCTTCGTCAGCTTTGGCGATATTATCCTCTAATACGGAAATTTCATCGTTGAGAGTAGCAATATCCTCGATGGCTGTGTCAATCTTTGTCTGGGTGAGTTCAATCTTTGCCTGAAGTGCATCGCTGTAAGCCTGGGCATCTGCCTCGCTGCTCTGAAGCTCCTCGAGAGTTGCATTGAGCTCTTCTGCCTGAGACTGAAGCTCCGCCTGTCTGTCCATAATCTCCTGCATTGCGGAGGTGGTTTCGACCGCTTTTGTTGACTGCGGGACATAAGGAATAAGAAGTACTGCGGCAATGATTATTAAAACTGCTTTTAATGATGCTGAGTATGGTTTCTTGTGAGAAAACCTCATTAACTCACATCTCCTTTCAATATATTTAAATCACATACTTTTCATATTAAAACACCATAGAACTATATCACAAAGAATCTGCTTTGTCCAACCGAAAAGGCCCGAATTACAACGGTTTTGCATATATTTTGCAAGCTGTATGGCATTATTACCAATGAACAGCTTATATATATTTGGTGAATATGCGTTGTTGAAAAGAAAATCACAGTTTGTTATAATTAAATTGTTGCAAATGATATTATTTAATAAGGAAGGTGCCATATGGAAGCTACCGCAAGAAAAAAAGCCGCAGCCGACCTGACAAAAGGGCCTGTGGCGAAAACTCTCATTATGTTCTCGTTACCGTTTATGGTAAGCACACTTCTGCAGACTCTTTATTCAACCGTTGACACAATAGTTGTTGGTCAGTTCCTCGGAAAAGAGGGTCTGGCAGGTGTTTCCAACGGATCTCAGATTATGCAGATGATTTACATGCTTTGCATCGGATTCGCCAATGCCGGCCAGGTGCTCATCGCACAGTACACCGGAGCGAAACTTAAAGAAAAAGTTCAGCATGTTATAGGAACTCTGTTCTTTTTCACCATCGCAATCAGCCTCGGAATAGGTGTTATCTGCCTTGTTTTTGCAGGTACTCGGCACACCGCCCGAAGCCTACGAATACGCAAAATCATACATCATGATATGCGGTGGCGGTCTTCTCGCAACAGGATTTTATAACATGTTCTCCGCAATGCTCAGAGGCATAGGAGACAGCCGTCATCCTCTTATATTTGTTATTATTGCCTCAGGAATCAACCTTATCCTTGATGTTGTTTTCATCAGCTGGTTCAAGTGGGGTGTTGCCGGAGCCGCATGGGCAACCGTAATCGGTCAGCTTTGCTCCGTTATTTTCAGCTTTGTCTATCTTGAGAGAAATCCTTACAAGACAGGAATTGAATTCAAGGTAAGAGATCTGAGATTCTACGGTGAAACATTCAAATCCATGATGAAAATCGGAATTCCCATGGCGGTTCAGAGCTGTGCGATTCAGGTAAGTATGCTCTTCGTAAGTGCTCAGATCAATACCCTCGGAGTCGAAGTTACCGCGGCGTTCGGTGTCTGCAGTAAGGTAAGAAATATTCCGGGCATACTCACACAGGGCCTGGGCCTCGGATGCTCCAGCATGACAGGTCAGAACCTCGGTGCCAAGAAACTCGACAGAGTAAGCAAGACAGTAAAATGGGGCATTATCATTTCCAGTATAATCAACACCCTGTTTGCGATATTCTTTATGCTCTGCCCTGTTCTGTGCTTCAGAATGTTCACTCAGGATGAGGCTGTTCTCGCTTATGCTTCAATGGCAATGCTCACAATTGTAATTGAGGTTCCGGCAAGATTCGTAATGCCGCCATGCAACTCTCTCATTCAGGCTCAGGGATTTGTAAGTTTCTCATTCATCACAGCCATTACAGATGCATTCCTCGGAAGAATTCTCTTCTGCTGGTTACTCGGAACAGTATTCCACATGGGCGCTTTCGGAATGCTCCTCGGCTTCTCACTCGCAACTTATGTTACGGCAGTTCCGTGCTTTATATATTACATTTCAGGCTGGTGGAAAAAGAGAGAGGCAAAGAAAGCCCTCACATAATAAGCTTTATATTCACAAAGGGAAGTTTCTTCGGGAACTTCCTTTTTTATGCAAAAAGAAGCCCTCAAAAAGAGAGCTTCTTTGTTTTTATGAAACTGTCGCTGTTTTTGATGCGGAGTAGGCACTGTAATAGGTTTTGGAGTTTACTGTTCTGTATGCTCTTACCTTATACTTATAAGTTCCGCTCCTGCTTACATAGTTGTTTACTGTAAGTTTGTCTGTTTTGAATGGACTTGTGCTTCCGTCAGGATTTGTTCTGACTATTTCATAGCCTTCCGCATTGCTTACAGCCGCCCATGAGATTTTTACCAGTGTGACCTGCTTTCCGTTGTATGTTGTCTTCCCACTTGTGAGGGAAAGGCTCGGTGTTGTAAGCTTTCTGCTGAGCACCTTTGCCACCGCGCTGTATGATCCATACACCTTTGTTCCGTCACTCTTTGTCTTATACGGTCTCACCTTGTAATAATAGGTCTTGCCGTAGGATACTCCCGTATCTGTATAGCTTACGGTTGCGTTGGATGTGATGGTTTTTATCGCTTTGTATCCTGTTGTGGATGAGGTGGATCTGTAAACCACATAGCCTGTTCCCACGCTCTTCTTTGTCCAGCTGAGCTTGTTTCCGCTTCCCAGTACGGAATATGTCAGCGTTGTTGTTCCGAATGAGGACTTGAGTGACTTTACAGTTGAATAGGATGAATCGAAGTTTACGCCGCTTATGGTTTTTCTTGACTTTATCTTGTAACAGTAAGTATTTCCCGGGATTACGGATGTATCGGTGTAGCTTACTGTGGCATTTGAGCTTATGGTTTTTATCAGCTTATATGTTCCTGTGCTGCCTGTTGCTCTGTAAACAAGATATGAGCCCGCTTCGCTTCTCTTGCCCCACTTTATTGTTATTCCGGAATTTCCGTTTGCAATTGAGGAGATTGTTACTGTTCTCGGAATAATTTTATAAGTGATGCTCTTTGTTCCTGTATAGTTGCCTGTTCCTGTTACCTTTACTGTGGCTGTACCTACATTTATGTTATTGCTGTAAGTTACGGTAAAATCGGTATCTTTTACAAGAGCTGTGGAATTATACTTCACGCTCGGTACGGCTTTGACTGCACTGCCTGTATATGTTTTGGAGGAGATTGTTCCGAATGTCATGCCGCTTCCGCTCAGAGACTTGCGGTTGATGGTGAACTTTCTTGTTACCGTGCCCGTATAATTGCCTTTGCCTTTGATTGTGGCTGTGGCTGTACCCGCATTGATGTTATTTGTGTAGCTTATTGTGTAATCTGTTCCGCTTACAAGAGTTGTTGTGCCGTATTTTACTGTTACTGTCGGCTTAATCGCACTTCCTGTGTATGTCTTTGCGGAGATTGTTCCTACGCTTGCAGATGAATCTGTTAAGCTCTTCAATTCAAACACAACCTTGTGGGTAACGTTTTCGTGGCCTGTTATCTTCTGCCAGTTTGCTGAGCCTGATGCATAGTGAATAGTGAGACTGTCGGAACAATTGGAAAAGACATCTTCTTCAATTGTGGTTAATGTGGCAGGAAGATAAATATCAGTTATACCGGTGCAAGCATAAAATGCATTTGATTTTAAGCTTGTGGCATTTGTAACCCTGACTGTTACAAGTGTTTTCGGGATATAACTTAAATTGGAAGTTGGTGAAGGTGTATCGAATATATGCCCCAGAAAATATGCCGTTTCTGAAGTATCTGTTTCACCGACAAACGGAATTGTTAACTCAACGAGACTATTACATCCATAAAGCGCACCTTTACCTATTGTGGTAACGGATTTCGGGATAGTTATCTTTGTCAGTGAAGTCATGCCTCGAAATGCATATTCTCCGATTGAAGTAACGCCTTCCTTTATCTCGATTTTTGTTAGGCCGGAACAATTTTTAAAAGCACTTGAACCTATGGCTTTCACGCTCGATGGTATTACTATTGAGGTAAGACCGCTACAGCCATAAAAAGCTGTTTCTCCAATTTCTGTAACATGCTCGGAAAGAGTAATATCGGTGAGCGAGGATTGATAAAACGCATATGCTCCGACCGTCATATATTCTCCGGATACGCTTATCTCCATTCCTGTGCAATTGGAAAATGCACCTGCAGGAATCTGATTTGCTTTGGTTATAGTTACCTTTTTAAGTCCACTTGGTATGCGATATGTGGTTGATTTACCGTCTGCATTATACTGTTCTATCGCTGTGTAACTGTATGCAGTACCACAGTTAATATAATTACCCAAATGGTTTTGAATAAACGGCAATGTAAGCTCTGTGATATTATAGCAGTTATCAAACAGCGATGCACCAAGTGCAGTTACGGTATCAGGAACTGTTACCGTTGTAAGACCTGTACAACCAGAAAATGCCTCAGATTGGATAGTTTTCAGCACACCTGACGTGGGAATCTGCTTCAGATTACTGCAGGCCGTAAATGCACGAGTTCCTATTGTTTCGAGAGTCGGCATAGAATCCAAATTTGTTATTTTTGAACAACCGCTGAATGCATAATCACCGATAGATTTAATTTTTGATTTATAGCCAAAATCTACGGTTTTCAAATAAGAAAAATTCATAAAAGCATAATCACCAATAGATGTAACATCAGGTGAAATAACTATCTCTTCTATAAGATCTTTATAATCTTTCCAAGGAACATCAGAGGCTGAATCGTAATTAAACATATCACCGTAACCTGTGATATATAGATAATATTCTTCTCCGGAAATTAAACTTACTTTTGTGACTTGATAACCTAAATTAACGCCACATTTACCTGATCTTTGAGGTGTTCCTAACACATCTACCTCATCCTTAGCCTCTTCAGCCACGGTTTCTTCCTCAGCTTCGAGGGTTTCCTCAGGTTCTTCGGATGGGCCGGGCTCTGATGTCGGTTCCTCTACGGGTTCAGCTGTCGGTTCAGCTGTTGGGTCCGCTGAAGGTTCGGGAGACAGCTCTTCTTCGACAGGCTATTCAGTGGGTTCTGCAGGCGGTTCAACGCTCTCCTCAGAGCTTTCCTCAGCTTCTGTTTCCTCAGGGATTGGTTCAGGCTGAATTTCTTCATCGGAAGATTCCTCTGCGGAGCTTTCGGCATCCTCTTCGGGAACTTCGCTTTCCTGCTCTTCTTCCTGTTCGGGTGCTTCCTCGGTATCTTCCTCGATTACCTGTTCTTCGGTGTATTCACTTTCTTCTGTGATTTCAACTTCAGGAAGAATTTCAGCCTCTTCCGCAAATGCGGACATCGGAAGTGATGAAACTGTCATGCTTATTGCAAGAAACACAGAAAGAATTTTTGTGAATTTCTTCATATATATTCTCCTCACTTGTCTTAATTTACGAATATAGATAAATTAATTATACAGAAATATTTATCTTAATACAACCACAATATAAAGAAAAAAAGCCCCTTTCGGAGCTTTTATTTTATACATACGGATATTTTACCGATTCCGTATTTTTCCATTACTTTCACGGCATCTTCTGTGATAATCTCACCGCTGATTACTATCGGAACAGCAGGCGGACAAGATACGACAGGTGAGGCGCATATTCTTCCTGTGCTCTCCCCTATGGCAATGGTTTTCTGACTGCCGAGAACGGCATCCCGAATCGATTTTGCTTTATCGGAAGGCTGAAGGCGGATTTCGTCCTCTTTCTCGAAAGCTTTTTCCGCAGGTTTAAACCTCAGAGCCTGTTCGATTCTCTCATAGTCCACATGTCGGTTCTCGGGGGTGAACATCATTACTATATGCTCGAAGGATGCGAACTCGCACTCAATGTTATGCTCACGAAGCAGGGCCATAACATCGTTTCCGTCAACACCTGATGCGATGCAGTCTATTACTATCTTTAGCTTTTCGGTATCCCGAAGAACCCAGCCGAAGGATAATATTTTTGCTTTGAGTTCATCAACCTTTGCTATGGTGGAAATCAGCTTTTCCCTGTATCCCTCACTGATGTATTTATTACACATATCAAGGGACTGCATGATAACATAGGAAGGGCTTGTGCTTGCGAAAAGGCCAAGGCATATTCTCGCCTGTTCCGTAAACTCTTTCGGAGCATTTCCGCTTATGTGAAGGTATGCTCCCCCTGTCAGGCTGGGCAGAGTTTTGTGGGCGGAATCACAGCACATATCGGCACCGTGATCCAGGGGATGTTCCGATTCAGGCAGGAATTTAAGATAAGCCCCGTGGGCGTTATCCACCAGAAGCGGAAAGCCGTTTGAATGGCAGAATTCCGAGAGTACATCGAGATTCTGAACATTACCGAGATAATCGGGAGATGTGATATACAGACCTATGGGCTTTCTGTCACAGTTTGCAAGGGCTCTGCGAACATCGTCCTCTGTAATAAGGCAGTCGCACAGACCACAGCCGCCCTCGGGATAAATCCACTCCACATCTATGCCAAGTAAAGCACAGCCGAAAATAAAGGTTTTATGGACATTTCTTGCCGCAAGTATGAGCGGTTTATCTGTATCCGCACAACGCATGGCAATCGCCAGCATGGCCTTGATTGTGAGGGAAGAACCCTCTGTGGAATAATAGGTATGTGCGGAGCCGAACAGGGCGCTTGCGTTGTTCTCGCTTTCCTCGATAATTCCCTCTGCCTCGTAGAGTTCATCCGCACCGCCGATTTCGGTTATATCAATAGGTTCAGGCCCCAGCAGGCCGAGGCCTTTATGGCCGGGCATGTGGAGCCTTGATGTATCTTTTCCTATATAGTTTTCAACAAATTCAACTATCGGAGTGTTCATAATTAAGCCTCTGCTTCAGCGACCTTCATCATGACAGCGCACTCGATTCTCTTCTTGAAGAGCTCGCAGCCGTACTCATATACACCCTGAATACTGCCTGTTGCGTGGTAAGCGTTAGCGGCACAGCCACCGGAGCAGTAGAGTTTTGCCCAGCAGTCCTTGCACTCTTCTCTCGCATAGGCGTTGCAGTAACGGAACTCATCCTGAACCTCTGTGTTTGTAACACCCTTCCAGATGTCACCGAGGGAATATTTAGGATCGCCAACGAACTGGTGGCATGGGAAGAGCTCCCCCCAAGGTGTAACAGCCATGTACTCTGTTCCGGAGCCACAGCCTGTGATTCTCTTGTAGATGCATGGACCCTCTGTTAAATCGAGCATGTAGTGGTAGAAAGTGAAAGGTCTGCCCTCTTTCTTTCTCCTGAGCATCTCGTTTGCGAGAATCTCATACTGCTCGAAAAGCTTTGGTAAATCTTCCTGAGTGAGAGCAGCAGGATCATCAGGGGAGCATACAACAGGCTCCATGGAAAGCTCTGTGAAACCGAGGTCTGCCATGTGGAAGATATCGTTTGTGAAGTCTACATTTCTGTGAGTGAAAGTACCGCGCATGTAGTAGTTTGCGCCGTTTCTTGCCTCAACGAGCTTCTTGAACTTTGGAACGATTCTGTCGTAGCTGCCGTTGCCTGCATAGTCAACACGGAGGGCATCGTGAATATCCTTTCTGCCGTCGAGGGAAAGAACAACATTGCTCATCTCTTTGTTGCAGAAATCGATAACATCGTCATCGATGAGAACACCGTTTGTTGTGAGAGTAAATCTGAAGTTCTTGTTGTAAATCTTCTCCTGCTCTCTTGCGTAAGCGACCAGCTGCTTAACTACATCCCAGTTCATGAGCGGCTCACCGCCGAAGAAGTCAACCTCGAGGTTTCTTCTGGAACCGGAATTTGCAATGAGGAAGTCAAATGCCTGCTTACCAACCTCGAAGCTCATGAGAGCACGCTCGCCCTGGTATTTACCCTGGCTTGCGAAGCAGTAGGAACAGTTGAGATTACATGTGTGGGCAACATGGAGGCAGAGAGCCTTGATAACCTTGGAGTTATTCTTCCACTCGAAAGCCATGTCCTCATACATATCAGGTGTAAAGAGCTTTTTGTTCTCCTCAAGCACCTTGATGTCACCGAGGCACTCACGAACTTCGTCTTCGTTTACGCCCTCAGTGTCCTTATATTTCTCAAGAATTGCGCTGATGATTTCATCCTCGCTCTTCTCCTTATACATAGCGATGATATCGTATGCAACCTCATCTACAACGTGAACAGATCCGCTGCAGGTATCGAGAACGATGTTATAGCCGTTCTGCTTGTACTGATGTACCATTATTTTTCTCCTTAATATCGTGATTTATACTTATAATATACAAATAACTTAGGTATGCATTTAGCGTCAAAAATGCCGCCCGGTTTACAGGCGGCATCTTCGCATCTGAGAATTATTACTTATTCTTGTTCTCACACTTCTGATTAGCAACGCCGCAGGAAGTCTTGCAAGCTGACTGGCAGGATGTCTGGCACTCGCCGCAACCGCCTGTTACAACGCTCTTTGTGAGATCTCTTGTCTCGATTGTCTTAATTCTGCTCATTTTGAAGTTCTCCAATCTGATCATATTAGATAGACGAATTTTAGCATATTTGAAAAAAAGTGTCAAGGCTTTGACCTGCTAAGAAAATGCAAAGTCATCACATTCATATTTGTACTTAATGCTAAATAAACTATATATTTCTTTCATAGGTATATTTCGTTTTAAATTAACAAATTATTGCTATTTTATGAACAATCTGTTAAAATATGCATACTTTTCTTAGTATTGGGGAGAAATTTCTATGGTAGAAATAGTTGAGGTAAGCACAAAGAAACAGCTCAAAGACTTTGTGGATTACCCAAACAGATTATACAGTGAAAATAAATACTTTGTTCCTGCCACCTTCGGTGATGATTTCGAGGACTGGAACAGAGAGAAAAACCCTGCCTTTGCGTATTGTGATGCAAAATGCTGGCTTGCCATGAGGGATGGTAAAATAGTCGGAAGAATCGGCGCCATCATAAGCCACAGGGCAAACGAAAAATGGAACACCAGACGCATGAGATTCACTCAGGTGGATTTCATAGATGACAGAGAAGTTTCCACCGCACTTTTTGAGGCGGTTGAAAACTGGGCGAAAGAAATGAAGTGTGAGGAAGTTCACGGACCGCTCGGTTTTATGGATTTCGACCGTGAGGGTCTGCTGGTTCAGGGCTTTGACAGAAGAAGCCTGTTCTTTACTTATTACAATGATCCTTACTATGCGGAACATCTTGAGGCTCTCGGCTATGAAAAGGATGTCGACTGGATAGAAAATCTCATAAATATTCCGAGAGAAAACGAGCTTACAAAATATCTGAAGGATATGTCCGACAAGGTTATGAAAAAGTATAATCTTCATCTTGCCGATGCCAGACGCCAGAGGGATTTTGCACCGCTTATCCCAGCATTCTTCAGACTTGTGAACATATGCTATGCGGGACTTTACTCCACTGTTGATTTAAGTGATGAGCAGATTGACAGATACGCAAAAAAGTTTGCACCGCTTATCAACCCAAATCTGAGTGCTTTTGTCATGGATGAAAACGGTGAAATGGTGGGCATGGCCGTAGGCGCACCAAGCCTTGCGGATGCCATGCAGAAAAGCCGTGGTAAGTATTTCCCCTTCGGCTGGGCAAGAATGCTTAAGGCGCTTTATATAAATGATACCATTGACCTTTTACTCATTGCGGTTCATCCGAATTATCAGCGCAAGGGTGTTAATGCCATACTGATGAATAAACTCATCGAGGGCTGTAACAGAATGGGAATTACCAAAGCCGAAACAGGTCCTACCCTCGAGCTTAACAAAAAAGTACTTTCCCAGTGGAGATATATGGATAAGGAACAGCACAAGCGCCGTCGCTGTTTTGTCAAGAAGATATAAAAATATCCGGGCAGTTTTTACGCTGTCCGGATTCTGATTTTATAAAGATATTAGTTAACGATAATCTCAACAGGGCAATGGTCTGAACCCATTACATCTGCAAGAATCTTTGAATCTTCAACGTTTTCAATGAAATCTTCGGAAACAAGGAAGTAGTCAATACGCCAGCCTACGTTTCTCTCTCTTGCCTTCATGCGGTAACTCCACCATGAATATGCATCTACGGTATCAGGGTAAAAATGTCTGAAAGTATCGACAAAGCCTGAGGCGAGAAGCTCTGTCATCTTGCCACGCTCCTCGTAGGAAAAACCTGCGTTGCCTATATTTGCCTTTGGATTTTTAAGGTCAATAGGATTGTGGGCAACATTCATATCACCGCAGACAACAACCGGCTTTGTCTTTTTGAGCTCACAGAGATAAGCTCTGAAATCATCCTCCCAGCTCATGCGGTAATCTATACGCTTGAGTTCGTTCTGGGCATTAGGCGTATAAACACATACAAGGTAGAACTTCTCATATTCGGCAGTGATTACTCTGCCCTCGTGGGAATGTTCTTCAACACCAATGTCATAAGTTACGGAAATCGGTTCTTCCTTTGTGAATATGGCTGTTCCGGAGTAGCCCTTTTTATCGGCAGAGTTCCAGTATTCGTGATAGCCTTCTATCTCGAAGTTTGCCTGTTCACGCTGCATTTTTGTCTCCTGAATACAGATTACATCGGGATTTTCCGCCGCCATGAAATCCATGAATCCCTTGCCCATTACGGCTCTTAACCCGTTTACATTCCAGCTTACTAATTTCATTCCTGTTACCTCTTATATAAATAAAACTTGAATAAATTCCCAATTGTGATAAAATTAAAGCAACTACTCATTTATTGAAAGGAAATTTACTATGGCTAATCCAATAGTTACCATTAAAACCAACAAGGGTACAATAAAGGTTGAGCTTTTCCCTGAGGTTGCACCTAATACTGTAAACAATTTTATCTCCCTCGTCAAGAAGGGATTTTACAACGGAACAATTTTCCACAGAGTTATTCCCGGATTTATGATTCAGGGTGGCGATCCTGAAGGCACAGGCATGGGCGGCCTGGGCTACGGCATCAAGGGTGAGTTCGCAGCTAACGGCTTCGACAACTCCCTCAGACACACAACAGGTGTTATCTCCATGGCCCGTTCCATGAGACCAAACTCCGCAGGCAGCCAGTTCTTCATCATGGTTGCAGACGCACCTCACCTCGACGGTCAGTATGCAGCTTTCGGTAAGCTCACAGAGGGTCAGGATGTTGCAGAGGCTATCGTAAACTCCGCAAGAGATTACAGCGACAGACCTGTTTTCGATAATGTTATGGAAGAGGTTACTGTTGATACTTTCGGTGTAGAGTATCCGGAACCTGAAAAATGCTGATTTAAGCTATACTATTATAAATGGGAGCCAACCGAT
>JAUNDK010000057.1 GCA_030526115.1 Clostridia bacterium | reverse complement strand
AAGGGTGGATGCGATTTTTCGCATGGGCGGTTTGCGTTTTTTCGCAAGATGATTACCACTTGATAAGCCGTGAATTTAAGCGTATAATTTTCTTTACCCCTACAAAGGAGGTTCATAAAATGAATGAATTTATGAAAAACCAGTGCAGAGAGATGCAGAACACCCTCGAGGTTTTCAAGCAGAGCCTGAAGGTATGCGCCATTCAGGATGACGGTGTTATCACCAAAAGCGAACAGAAAGAACTGGACAAAATCAACAAGGCGGTGGACGAGCTTTCAAAAACTCTCACCAGGGCCATGAAGGGATAATTATGACTATAAGAACAGCAAATATTGACGACACAGAAGCCCTCGCAGCGGTGGAGGCAGAGTGCTTTCCACCTGCGGAGGCGGCAACAGCGGATGAAATAAGAGCAAGGGTTGAGGCCTTCCCCGACCACTTCTGGCTGCTTTTCGACGGAGATAAACTCGTGAGCTTTGTGGACGGCTTCTGCACCGATGAAGAGGACCTTACAGACGAGATGTATGCAGATGCGAAACTTCACAACGAGAACGGCGCATGGCAGATGATATTCGGCGTGAACACCATACCGGCATACCGCAGACAGGGCTGTGCCGGAAAGCTCCTGAATGCCGCCATAGAGGACGCAAGAAAGTCCGGCAGAAAGGGTCTTGTTCTCACCTGCAAGGATAAGCTCGTGCATTACTATGCCTCCTTCGGATTCGAGAAAGAGGGCCTTTCGGACTCCACCCACGGCGGTGCCGTATGGTACCAGATGAGATTAAAATTCTGAGGTGAATATGCAGAAAAGAAACTACCAGAAAGAACTCGATAAACTCATAGAGAATTTAAACGGCGAGGTGCCGAAGCTCATGCTTCACGGATGCTGTGCCCCATGCAGTTCCTACTGCCTTGAGTACCTCTCCCGTTATTTTGACATAACCCTGCTTTTCTACAACCCGAACATTAGCAGTGAGGAGGAATACTTCAAGCGTGAGGAGGAAGTAAAAAGGCTTATATCCGAGCTTCCAGCAAATCACCCGATAAAGTTCCTATCTGTGGGTTATGATACAGATGAGTTTGAGGAGATAGCCAAGGGTCTCGAGGATATTCCCGAGGGCGGTGCAAGGTGCTTTAAGTGCTACGAACTGCGCATGAAAAAGGCCGCCGAGCTGGCAAAGGAAAAGGAGTTCGATTACTTCACCACTACCCTCTCCATAAGTCCGCTTAAGAACTCACAGAAAATAAACGAGATAGGACAGAAACTCGAGGGAGATTTTGAAGTAAAACATCTGCCATCGGATTTCAAGAAAAAAGAGGGATACAAGCGCTCCATAGAGCTTTCCCATGAGTATAATCTCTACCGACAGAATTTCTGCGGATGCCGTTTCTCAAAGAGTGAGGCACAGAAGAGAGAGGAAGCCGAGCGATAAGCCGGAGAATAAAACTTCATACAGACGCAAAACAGCCGCCACTTTCGTGACGGCTGAATTTTTATCTCAAATTTATCTCTGTGTGGAAGAACCGTTGTGGAGAACAACGTCGTGGTAACCACCCTCAACGATGGAAACGTTGGAAACGAGAGTGAGCTTAGCCTCTCTCTGGAGGTCCTCAAGGTTGATTACACCACAGTTGCACATTGTGGACTTAACCTTGTAGAGGGACATCTCAACGTTATCGTGGAGAGGACCTGCGTATGTAACGTAGGAGTCAACACCTTCCTCGAAGCTGAGCTTTGCGCTGCCGCCGAGGTCATATCTCTGCCAGTTTCTTGCTCTGTTGGAACCTTCGCCCCAGTACTCCTTCATGTAAACGCCGTTTACCATAACCTTGTTGGATGGAGACTCATCGAAACGAGCGAAGTATCTGCCGAGCATGAGGAAGTCTGCGCCCATTGCGAGAGCGAGAGTCATGTGGTAGTCGTGTACGATACCGCCGTCGGAGCAGATCGGAACATAGATGCCTGTCTCACGGAAGTACTCGTCTCTTGCTGCTGCAACCTCGATAACTGCGGATGCCTGGCCACGGCCGATACCCTTAGTCTCTCTTGTGATGCAGATGGAACCGCCGCCGATACCGATCTTAACGAAGTCAGCGCCTGCCTTTGCGAGGAACATGAAGCCTTCTCTGTCAACAACGTTACCTGCACCGATCTTTACGCTGTCGCCGTACTTCTCACGAACCCACTTGATTGTGTTTGCCTGCCAGCATGTGTAACCCTCGGAGGAGTCGATGCAGAGTACGTCTGCGCCTGCCTCGAGAAGAGCAGGAATTCTCTGCTCGTAGTCTCTTGTGTTGATACCTGCGCCAACGATGTATCTCTTTTCGTCATCGAGAAGCTCGAGTGGGAACTCCTTGTGCTCCTGATAGTCCTTACGGAATACGAAGTACTGAAGTCTGCCCTCTTCATCTACGAGTGGGAGAGAGTTGAGCTTGTGCTCCCAGATGATATCGTTGCACTCGTGAAGTGTGCTTGTTGCAGGAGCTGTAACAAGCTTCTCGAGTGGTGTCATGAATGTGGAAATCTTCATGTCAGGTGTCATTCTGGAAAGACGATAGTCACGGCTTGTAACAATGCCGAGGAGCTTGCCGTTTGCTGTGCCGTCGTCTGTGATAGCTACTGTGGAGAAACCGTTCTCTGCCTTGAGTGCGAGAACATCTGCAAGTGTGTGGTCAGGTGTGAGGTTAGATGCAGAAACAACAAATCCTGCCTTGTAGTTCTTAACCTTTGCAACCATTGCTGCCTCAGCCTCGATGGACTGTGCACCATAGATGAAAGATACGCCGCCTTCCTTTGCGAGAGCAACTGCGAGCTCATCACCTGAAACGGACTGCATGATAGCAGATACCATTGGGATGTTAAGGCTGATTGCAGGCTCTTCCTGACCCTTACGGTACTTTACGAGTGGTGTCTTGAGAGATACGTTTGCAGGAATGCATTCCTCAGATGTGTATCCCGGAATAAGTAAGTACTCGCTGAAGGTGTGGCTTGGTTCGTTGTAGTAGTGTGCCATTACTGGTTCCTCCTCATAGAAAAATATGATTAGAAATTTTGATTAGTCGTGTAATTTTTCAAGGTGCCAAGTGATTTAAGTGTGCACCTCTCATTGTGATTTATTATAAATTTATACACTTAATCGGGCACTTTTTCAAGTGCTTTTTTTCATCTGAAACAAATTCTGTATTTATAGTAAATGTAATAGAAAAAGCACCGTCTGTTTTGTGCAAATTGACAGGTACGGTGCTTTGCTTATTTCACAAATTTTTACTGTTGATTTAGTGACATCCTTTTTCTATGCAGGTCTTATAAGCAAGTTCATCTGTAGGATCCCATGTGTGGTCCATGTCAAGCTTGATTCCGTTCGGTTTCTCGAAAGGAGCGCTCTCATCTGTGAGAATTACAGAAAAATTAAGAGGAAGTACATCGTGAAGATACCTTGCGTCTGCGCAGTTAAGTCTTATACAGCCGAGGGATCTTGTCTGACCTAAGTAATTGAACTCCTCAACCTCGAGGTCATAGGCATCTTCTGTCCAGTTTGGAACACTGTGGAAAAGGTAGTCACCATGAATTCCGGTACACCACTGGGCGTAGGTATCGCCAACCATTCTGAGCCAACGGTATTTTATCCATGTTTCATAGGTTCCTATAGGAGTTCCAAAGCCCGGTGAACAGCACATTATTCTCACCGGTACCGTGAAGTTTCCGTCTTTATCTGCAGTATAAAGTACTGTGATATTATTTTTTAGATACACTACAGCCTGGAACTGGCTGTTTTTTACATCTGTAAAATCTGTGGTGTTTCTCAATACATTGCCGTCGGCATCATAGGCACGAAGAAAGCCGTTTGCATCGCTTTCCCATGTGTATTCGCCCTTATCAGTTCGCTTAACATAACATGAAAGCACATCACCGAGGTACTCTCCCCATTTGCAGGTGTAGTAATTATCATCAATCTCTGAAAGTATTATGAGCTTCTCACCCTTTGGAATCACAGCAAGCTGAGTATTACCGTCCTCTCCCCTTTTAAGAATACTAACCTCACATATGGTTTCTCCATGCGCACCGTTAAAAAGATCATCTATGGGAACATATCCGATTTTACCGTCATAAATAATCTTTGCTCTCTCGCCATCAAGCTGCATAAGCTCAATGTCTTCACCGGATTTTATAGTCTCGGTATTACCGAACTCATCGTTGAAAACAGTATCATCTGCCACATTGGCCTTCTTAAAGTTTTTCTCCAGTGCATTTGGGGTGCATACCATGAGCAGTTCTTTATGGATAAATCTCTTTCTTCCATTTACAGCCACTGCCCAGAAATCGCCGTCTTCTTCAATCAGCTGAACATGATCGCCCTTTGAGAAAGATATCTCACTTTCAAGGCCCTCTTTGTTCTTATAAGCCTTTACTTTTTCCGCAAGTACAACAGCATCATCGGTGGAATCTACGCAGTTGAAATAAACCCAGCCTTTTTCGCCCTCCTCGGTCTCGACCTCGAGCCATTCGTACCATGATTCATCGTCAAGAATTCTGAGGTGAGTGTTCTCTCCAATTACATCTATGACATCTGAGTAAAAATCCGGATCTGTACGCAGATTTGTATCTATGGTCAGATAGGTATAAGCACTGTAAAATTCTTCGTCATAGATTGTTGTTTCTTCTATGAATTCCGGAGCAGGTGTGTGTGTAGGCTCCGGTGTGGATGTTGGTGCAGCTGTCGGAGTAGTTACCGGTATTTGTGATACAGCATTCTCTCCCTGACTGCAGGCGCATAAAAACATGGCAAGTAAGGCTGTGCTCAGCGCAGTACCTGCCATTTTTAACAAGGATTTTTTCATTCTTATCTCCTATGTAAATCAAGAAATTTATTTTTTCTTTTTATTGCCGAAAACAAACATTCTTACACCGAGAATAATCCACACTATGCACATGAGTGAATATATTACAGTCATCTGGGTATTACCCTGCATTAATGACATTATTATCATCACAAGATTCAGTCCGAGAAGGACAAAAATAAGATATTTTCTGTTGTTCATAATTCCCTCCGTTACGATATTACCATACTGAATAATATTATACAAAGTTTTATGTCAAACTCAAGATATTATCACAAGAAAAAATCGCCGACTTTAAGCCGACGATTGCAGTTATTTTTGTATATATTTATTCTGTGAAATTATGGTATCAACTGTTTTCTTTTGCGGTTCTACAGGATGCAATCAGAATTCTGCGAATATTGCCGCATAATTGTTCTGCTTTTTTATATTCTGAATATTCTATTCTGTCTGTTTCATGCATCAGCCTTAACCAATAACTCGTTTCATTTGACTCTTTTAATGCTATTTCTAATTTTGAAATAAAGTCTTTTTTGCTTTGTGCATATTGTGCTTCATGAATATTTGCACCTATGGAAGTACCTGCTCTCGCCAATTGATTTATCATATATGAACTTTTGGGTGTTTTTATTTCATCTACTAATTTTACAATATATACCGCAAACTCAAATGATAAATCCACCAGTTTGTTCTCTGACATAATATTACCTTGTATAATAATGATATATTGCTTTGCAATATGATGAATGATATAACTGCGGTTGCAGTTATGATATAATATCCGTTCCTTTATTTGCCGCAGGCATATATCATTTACTGAAAGTAAATATCATTAACCGCAGGTTTATATCATCTGTTCCGTAAGGAACGGATATCATTTGAAAAATTCCATCGACATGGTCGACGGGATTTTTCATCACTTTTTCTCTTTTATCATTAACATTGCAGTCTGAATCTTCACATGTCTGCGGTGGTTTATCTGTGTCCAGATGTTGAACATGCCGTCACAGATGAGGGATATACCAATTATCATCATGGTAACCTTAACGATTTTGAACGGGTCGAGCAGAATAACAACACCGACAACAAGAACAATCAGGCCGAGTACAAGCACGGATTTCCAGCTTTTTATATTTGCCTTAATCTCGAAAGCTGTGACGATTTTGCTCAGCCCGTCGATAATCAGCACAAGGCCGAAAAGGAAAGGCAGAAATGCGGAGACATAAGCTGCCCTCACTGCCATGAATATGGCAAGAATGAAGAACAGCACCGCCCTTGCCAGCTGAAATGCAAGGTGAGCCCTATCCTCTTTATTCACAAGGAATACGATTAAATCCACAAGACCGAAGCAGAAAATTATTGCCGCAAACACATACACAAGAATGGTCGCACTTGTAAGCGGCTGCATGGTGATAAACACACCAAGGCCTATCTGCAATGCGGAGACCGCAAAAAGCATACTTCTTAATTTTTCGGCTGCTCCCATATTTTCAACCTCTTTTCTTATCTGCCTTCAACAATTTTTCTGATGGCATTGAATGTTTCTTCGCTTATATCGTGTTCGATTTTGCAGGCATCATGTGAAGCGGTTTCTTCCGAAACACCTATATTCACAAAAAATTCCGCAAGTATCTTGTGACGGCCATAAACCTTACGGGCAATTTCCAGACCTGACGGAAGCAGACTGATGAAACCATCCACATTCATCTCGATATACCCGTTTTCACGTAATTTCTTCATCGCCACGCTGACGCTGGGCTTTGAAACCTCGAGTTCCTTTACTATGTCAATTGAGCGCACATACCCGTTTCTCTCTTTGAGTATGAGTATGGTCTCGAGATAGTCCTCTGCGGACTCATGTATATTCATTGGTTTTCTCCTCTGTTTCTTTTATTCAAGTACATCATCTCCGAAGAGAGGAATTTCGTCATCGTTTGGGCTTGGGCCTACATCTGCATCATAAATATAAGTGTAATACTCCCCGTTCTTTACAAGCATGAGATATGCAGGCATGTAGCCTCTTATCGCATAAAGGATCTCGTATGATTTAACATATTCACCCTCATCGTAAAGCTGTGAACCATAGGCATAACTGAGCCTGACAAACTTTGAGTAGCTATTCTCGTAGTCTCCGAGCTGTCCGAAAAGGTCTATGGCAGAAGCAAAATCACCTTCACTCTCGCAGGCAAAGGCCACATTATATCTGCACAGTCTGATTTTTTCTTCTGTGTCTTTTCTCTCACCTGCAAGTTCATATTCCGCAAGTGCAGAAGCATAATCCTTTTCGGAAAGGTATTTCTCCGCTGAAAGGAAGTGCATCTCTTCAGCTTTTTCCGCCGCATCGGAATAATCCCCTGCAAGTTCATACTCGGAAATCGCTTCGGAATATTCTTTGTTTTCTGCACGAGATTCTCCCTTAAGATAATGAATCTCTTTTATTCTCTCGGCGCTGTCATCGTAATCTCCTGAGAGAGTGAATTCATCTAAAGCAGAATCGAGCTCGTTGTCATCTTTGAAAACTTCGCCTTTAAGATAGTGAATTTTCTTTATCTGCTCCGGGCAGTCTGAATAATCACCAAGCTCCGTAAAAATATCGAGAGCGGAATCAAGTTCGTTTTCATCCGCAAGAGAAACGGCTTTCTCATACTTAGCCGCAGTTATTTTAGTGAGATTATCCTCGCCTGTAACAAGTGCAAAATATTCCTCAGCACCTTCTCCGTCACTAAGATAAAGATCTATGCCTTTGTCGCACAGATAGCCTTCGGCTTCTGACTGTATATTCACATCTGTGATAAGCGCAAGATTTTCGCAATAAGCTTCTAACTCAGCATCGTCAACAGCCTTTTCGGCAAGAGCAAGATAACATGACTGTGTG
This sequence comes from Clostridia bacterium, assembly GCA_030526115.1. Taxonomy (GTDB): domain Bacteria; phylum Bacillota; class Clostridia; order Oscillospirales; family Acutalibacteraceae; genus SIG603. Next base: position 5,958 of record JAUNDK010000057.1, on the reverse strand, counting down.
AGTTCATCAACACCGTCAACATTCTCGGATTCAGAGAGTTTTTCAAGACACTCGCTGAATTTTCCGTCTTCATACAGAGCCTCTGCTTCAAGGTAATCCGCAAGACTGAGCTTTTCGGCAGAATCTTTGTAATCACCGAGATCTGTGAAAATTTCAAGTCCCTCTTCAAACTCACCGTTATCATAGAGGAAACAGGCTTTTTTATATTTTACCTCTTTGAGTTTTTCCGGAGCATCTTCGTAATCTCCCAGACCTTCATACAATCTTATGGCTACATCGTAATTACCGATTCCGGTAGCCTTTTCCGCAGCCTCAAGCTTTGAATTTGGAACGATAAAGCTGATATAGTAGTTATATATTATTGCCGATATTGCTGCCAGAATCATTGCCACAACACCAATGGTTGTCAGTATTTTCTTTCTGCGCTTTGCCTTTCTTATTGCTTCAAGACGAAGGCGCTCCCTTTCAAGGCGTTCCTGCTCCAGTCGCTCTGCCTCTGCGATTTTGAAAGCGTCAAGATCTGCCTTCAGTCTGTCGGTATCTTCAATAAGCTCCAGCTGAGTCCCGGCATTGGCAGTACAGAAGAAACAGTTTTCTTCTTCCTCGGAATTTATGTTTCCGCAGGAACACAGCCATATTTTTCCGTATCTGTATGGGGCATATTTTGCCTTAATATCTCTGCCGCCGCAGACTTCAGATGCAAAGCTTCTCGAGTACTGTTCGCCAAGCTCTTCATCTCCGAGTTTTTCCGCAGGAGTGAACATCTGCGGAAGGGCATCGTACATCCACTGAGCGGAACCTTCCCATTCACTTTCATCGCTGAAGATAACTTTCTTTACCGCAACGGAAAATCCCGTGGCATTTTCGCTCTCTATGAACTTATGGAAAGTAATCTCGTTTCCCCTTGTCAGGTTCATTTTACCGAGGGATAAATCTCTGAAGGTTTCAATATCTGCATTTGCCCTGTCGGAAATATGGATATCAATTATAATATCACTTATTGTATTGTTCTGTATGTTAAGTCCCGTGAGTCTGATTTCCGGCTTTTCCTTATGAAAATAAAGACTTCCGCTTTTGATTACAACGGGACAGGTATCTCTGTAAAGATAATCCTTGAGGGTGAAAATTGCCTCAGGTTCTGTCATCATTTTCTCCTTATTCAATCAAATGTGTATAAATGTGCTATTTTACTATAAAGTATATTATAATCGAGTGCCTGCAAATTGCAAGTTTACCGCCCGATAATTTACAGATTATATACAATACAGCTTTAATAAGTATAGTGAAAGTGATATAATAAATCCGAGGTGATTCCAATGATTTCTGAAGAAAAGAACCTCATGATAATCACCGCCGACAGAATCTGTGCGCTTTACTAAACAACCATCAGGCACAGAAAGACAAGGATTAAAGCCATAACAGATGCCTCTGATATAAACTTCAGGCATGGCAGAATTAAGGGAGGATTTTTCCAATGAGCAAAATTAAAATCAAGTGGCTCGGCCACAGCTGCTTCAGAGTTGAAAAGGACGGTTACAGCTTTGTTCTCGATCCGTTTGAGCCGGGTTCTGTTCCGGGACTCAACGATGTAAACGAAGAAGCAAACGCAGTTTACTGCAGCCACGGACACCACGACCACGGTTACAGGGATGCCGTTAAAATCGTCGAGGGTCCTGCAAGCCCATTCACAGTTACAGAAATTCACACATTCCACGATGAAGTGCAGGGCGCAAAGAGAGGTCAGAACATCATTCATGTTTTCGAAAGCGAAGGAGTAAAGCTTGTTCACTTCGGTGATCTCGGCTGTGATTTAACACCTGAACAGGTGGAAATTCTCAGAGGTGCCGACTGCATACTCATTCCTGTGGGCGGATTCTTCACCATTGATGCAAATCAGGCAAAAGCAATCGCAGAGCAGATTGAAGCAAAGGTTGTTGTTCCTATGCATTACAGAACATCTGATTTCGGCTATGATGTAATCGCCCACCTCGATGATTACCTCAACATCTGCGGAAGATATGTACGCACTCTCACAGATACAATTGAAATAGGCAACGAAGAAAGACATTACACAGCAGTTCTTTCCTATGGTAAATAACAAAATCGGTCCTGAGTTTTCACGCTCAGGACCTTTTATTATGACAGTTTTGTTTTCATGAAATATCTTATATAGATAGCATTGGATGCGGTTGTTATAATATCCGACACAGGCTCTGCAAATATTACGGCCATAAGTCCCCACGGTAAAACCGCCGGGAAAACATACAGCAGAGGTATAAGCAGTATGCACTTTCTCAGGAAAGCGAAGAAGAAACTTCTTGCCCCTGCGCCAAGGCTGTTGTAGAACTGCTGGAATGTGGAGTTCGGACCGTGAACAAAACCTATACCGAGATATAATCGAAGCATTTTCTCACCGAGTTTTACAAGCTCGGGATCACTATTGAATATACTGATGAAGAACTCCGCAAATATGAATACCACAACGGAATAAATGAGTGTAACTGCGGTATTAACTTTAAGTGCGAGTTTGAATGTGTCCTTTACTCTTGTGAAATTCTTTGCGCCGTAGTTGTAGCTGACTATGGGCTGAGAACCCTGGGATACACCCTCACACGGGAGAAGCAGGAACTGCATATAACTGAACAGTATAGTCATGGCGGATACAGCCAGATCTCCACCGAATTTTGCCACCTGATTGTTGAAACAGATGTGAAGTATTCCTTCGGTTGCGTTCATGAAAAACGGAGATGAACCGAGAATAAGTACTCTCTTTAATATTCTCATGTCAGGTTTCATGTTGCTTAATCTTATTCTCAGCTTTGTCTTTTTTCCGAACAGGAAAAACATTACCCAAACGAATGATGCAAACTGGCTGAGAACCGTTGCCAGAGCCGCTCCGGCTATGCCCATATTCATGGCGAAAATAAAAATCGGGTCAAGGATAATATTCAGAATTCCGCCCATCATGGTTGTTATCATTGCCTGTTTTGCAAAACCCTGAGTGGTTATGTAGTAGTTCATTCCTACTGTGAGCTGTATGAACACAGTACCCATGATGTAAATCAGCAGATAACTTCTCGCATAGGGCAGAGTGTTCTCGCTGGCTCCGAAAAGTTTAAGCAATGGATTCATGAAAGCTATGGTTGATACCATGATTATCACAGAACTTAACAATAACATGCAAAAGCTGTTTCCGAGGAATTTTTCCGCATCTTTTTCGTTCTTCTCTCCCATGGATATTGCCGCAAGAGGAGCGCCTCCCCTGCCGAAAAGACCTGTGAAAGCATTTATTATAGTTACTATCGGTGCGCATAATCCAACTCCTGCCATGGCGAGCGCTCCACCGTCCATTCTGCCTATGTAAATCTTATCCACAAGATTATAAAGCAGTGTAACTATCTGCGCACATATTGCGGGAATTGCCAGCTCCAGAAGCAGGCTTGATACTTTTTTCGTTGCGAGTTTGTTATTGTCTGTCATATTACGCCTCTTGAATAATTTCATATATGGTATCGTTACCACAAATTATGACTTTATTATAGTATGGAATCGTTGCCATGTCAAGTGGACTGAATTTATCTTTCAAGATTGATATTATGCTGATATAATTATCACAGTATTTTCACATTGAGTGTATATCATAGTGATAAAAGGAGGTTATGACTTAATGTATAATATTTTAGTAGTCGATGACGAAAGCGGAATTCGACTTATCATAAAGAAATACGCTGAATTTGAGGGGCACACGGTTTTTGAGGCCGCCGACGGAATGGAAGCCGTAAACATGGTGAGAAACGATCCAAACAGATTTGATATTATCATAATGGACATAATGATGCCGGAGCTGGACGGTTTTTCCGCAGTCAAGGAGATAAGAAAGGTATCTCAGGCACCTGTGATAATGCTCTCTGCAAGGGGCGAAGAATACGACAGAATTCACGGCTTCGAGCTGGGTGTTGATGATTACGTGGTCAAGCCCTTCTCCCCCAAGGAGCTCATGATGAGAATAAACGCGATCATGAACAGGGTTAAGCCAAATGAAGAAAAATCTTCTCATGATATTTTCTCCGCTGAGGGACTTAACATAGACTTCACGTCGAGAATTGTTACCGTTGACGGAAACAGAGTGGATCTCTCTCCCAAGGAATATGATCTGCTCTTCTATATGGTGACAAACAAAGGAATCGCTCTCACAAGAGACAAACTGATATCCAATGTCTGGGGATATGATTTCTATGGCGACGACAGAACCCTAGATACTCACATTAAGCTTTTACGCAAAAGCCTCGGAGATTACGCCAAATTTATAGTAACATTAAGAGGAGTTGGTTATCGTTTTGAAACTTGATTCTCTTAAAATTAACAGAGAAAAATATCGCCTGGGAATAAGGTCAAATATCTTCCTCGGCTTTGCGGCTTTTGCGGTGATTATCCTTGTTCTTCTGTGGGTATTTCAGATAAGTATGCTCAACACATTCTATCGATACACAAAAGAGGTTGAGGTAAAAAATACAGCGGATGAAATAATCTACACCCTGAGAAGTGAGGATTATTTTGATCAGATAAAAGAAATTGCAAGAAATAAATCTTCCGATATTCTCATCTGTAATGAATATGGAATTGTTGAGGTTCTTGTCACAAATGTTAAATCCGAAGTATTCGATATGCTCAGTCCGAATGCAGCAGCTCTGATGTATTCACAGACGGCAAGATCAGGCGGAAGCCAGCTGGTGGAAATTCCAAAACAGAAAAAGCAGAAGAACGAGAGTACAAATCCTTCTGAGGGACAGATTTATCAACAACACGGTAACGACAATGGGAATGGTAACGAAAGTCTGCTTTACTGCAAGTGTTTTGTTAATCCGGCCGGAGAAAGCAGAATGGTTGCGGTAAACTCCAAGATGAAACCGGTTGATGCAACTGTAAGCACTCTGAAAATTCAGCTCATATGCCTGAGTTTCGTGATGATAATATTATCATTCGGGCATGCGATAATATTATCAAGAAAAATATCCAGACCGATTGAATCCATAAACGAATCGGCAAAAGAGCTGGCACAGGGAAATTATTCCACAGAGTTTGAGATGAGCGGTTCAAAGGAAACAGCCGAACTTGCGGGAACACTGAATATTGCAAGGGACGAACTCTCAAAGGTTGATGATCTGAGGCGTGAACTTATTGCGAATGTATCTCATGACCTGAGAACTCCACTCACCATGATTAAGGGTTACAGTGAAGTTATGAGAGATATTCCCGGTGAAAACACCCCTGAAAATGTGCAGGTTATCATTGATGAAACCGAACGACTTTCAAGCCTTGTTAACGATCTGCTTGATATATCCAAACTTGAGAGCGGAAACATTGAACTTGAGAAAATAACAATGAATCTCACGCAGATAACAGAGTCCATTATGATGAGATTCGAGAAGCTGGCAGATTATCAGTTCAATTTTTACCACGGTAAAGATGTTTGGGTTGACGCTGATGAACTGAAGATAACTCAGGTAATATATAATCTTATAAACAATGCCATCACCTACACCGGCGAGGACAAACGAATAGATGTTGTTCAGACGGTGGAAAACGGAAAGGTAAAAATCTCTGTATCCGACACCGGCGAGGGAATTCCACAGGATAAACTCGTGAATATATGGGAGAGATACTATAAAGTAGATAAGGCTCACAAACGGGCCCAGCGTGGCACCGGTCTTGGACTTTCGATAGTGAAGAAAATACTCGATCTTCATGGCGGAAGTTATGGAGTTGTAAGCACAATAGGAAAAGGAAGCACCTTCTGGTTTGAACTTGAAGTAGTTGAACCGAAGAAAGAAATATAAACTATAAAGGGACGGTCGCAGGGCTGTCCCTTTGATATTATCAATAGATTTTGAACAACAAAAAATCCCCCAGGAAGAAACCTGAGGGATGGTGGAACATCAGGGACTCGAACCCCGGACC
>JAUNDK010000128.1 GCA_030526115.1 Clostridia bacterium | reverse complement strand
CCAACAAAAATAATTCCATAAAAACGCTGTCAATCGCTTGACATCCACGGGAACAGGAAAGACTCTGGCATCTGCGTTTGCGATGCGGGAATGCGGCTTCAGGAGAGTGCTGTTTCTTGTACACAGAGGTCAGCTTGCCAGGCAGAGCAGAGAGTCCTACCGCAGGGTGTTCGACGACAGCGTTTCCATGGGGCTGGTAGGCGCAGGGTGCAGTGAATACGATTGCGATTATGTTTTCGCGACAGTGCAGACCATGAACCGGGACCGGCATCTGTTCAGGTATGAGGAAGACGCCTTCGACTGCATAATACTTGATGAAGCCCACCACAGCAGTGCAGGAACTTATCAGAAGGTAATGAAACATTTCAAACCGAAGCTGTTTTTAGGTATGACGGCAACTCCTGATAAGCGCGATGACAGCCTTGAGGGCAGGAATGTATATGAGTTGTTCGACCATAATATTGCGCACGAAATCAGACTGCAGCAGGCTATGGAAGATGACTTGTTATGTACTTTCCATTACTTAGGTATCAGTGTTTTGTCTGTAGTTTATGAAGATGAATTGTGCAGAAAAAAACTTAGTGACGAGGAGTTTAGAAACCTGACAAGTGATGAAAGAGTAAAACTGATAATAGAAGAAGCTGAATACTATGGCTACAGTGGTGAGCGTGTAAAAGGCTTAGTTTTCTGCAGCAGAATTGATGAGTCGGTAGAGCTGTCAAAGAAGTTTAACGAGATCGGATACAGGACTGTTGCACTAAACGGGGATTCTTTAGAAGATGAACGGACAGAAGCATTTGAAAGGCTTGCTATGGATGAGAAGGATGCAGAAGATGGCCGTATGCCGTTGGATTACATATTCTCAGTTGATATTCTCAATGAAGGGGTGGATATTGTTGAGGTTAATCAGGTAATTATGCTCAGACCGACGCAGTCGCCTGTTGTATTTATCCAGCAGCTTGGCCGGGGTCTCAGAAAAGCCCGGGGCAAAGAGTATGTGGTGATTCTGGACTTTATTGGAAATTATAAGAATAACTTTATGATTCCAATAGCTCTTTCGGGAGACAGATCATACAACAAAGATACAATTAGAAGATATGTTGCCGAAGGAACGAGAGTTATTCCCGGAAGTTCAACAATCCACTTCGACGAAGTTGCCAGAGAGCGTATTTATCAGTCAATTGATAAGGCAAAGACAAATGAAGTCAGGTTCCTGAAAGAAGCTTATGAAAACTTAAGAAACAGGATAGGCTGTGTTCCGGAAATATCTGATTTCAAAAAGTACGGAAGTGTAGAAATAAGTAAGTATTTCGATAAATTTGGCTCCTACTATGCTTTCCTTACGAAGTATTATCCTGACGACTGTCATGTCAGATTGAACGAACATGAAGAAATTGCAGTCGAGTATTTTTCAAGAAAACTTACAAATACAAAGAGAATTCATGAACTGATTCTGATTAAGAATCTGCTTACGAGAAAAGTGCGTTTAAGTTATTACAGAGAAACTCTGGAGCGTGACTACAGGATTGTGCTTACTGATTCTGTAATGGAATCAGTAGTTCGCAGCTTGACGAATGAATTTCCTAAAGAAGAGGAACGTAAAAAGTATGCGGAATGTATTCTTCTTAAGGAATCTGCAGATGGCTTTGAACTAAGTGAAACCTTTGAAAGTTTACTGAATGCCAATGAAGAGTTTAAGAAAATGATAGTATCATTGATTGACTATGGCATTGAAAACTATAACGACAATTATTCAGAGAAGTATAAGGATACAAATTTTCAGTTATACCAGAAGTATACATATGAAGATGTATGTCGTCTGCTGAACTGGAAAAAGAATATGAATGCTCAGAATATCGGTGGATACTTTTACGATTCCGAAACAAAGACACTGCCTGTATTTATAAATTATCATAAGGCTGAAGATGCTATTGCATATGAAGACAGATTTGTTTCAAACGATAGATTTATTGCTTTATCAAAACATCCGAGGCGTGTTGATTCCAGTGACGCGGATCACTTCTACAAGCGGACAGATGAAGATAAAGACAATAAGATTTATCTCTTTGTCAGAAAAAACAAAGATGATAAAGAAGCCAAAGAGTTTT
>JAUNDK010000127.1 GCA_030526115.1 Clostridia bacterium | reverse complement strand
ATCCGGCAGTTTTATCCGCAACGGATTTATATGCAAAGCTTATACCGCAGTTCTGGTTTACAAGGTCTGTGATAAGTCCTGTATGGTTTGCACTTATAGTATCGGAAAAGTCATCATACCCGCAGTTCTTGTTTTTCATAATGGATTCGAAGATTTTTCTTGTACCCGAACCCGGTTCACGAATCAGAAGCCGCTGGCTGAAACATTCTTCCATGCTCACGGTTTTGCCTGCAAACTGATGATTTACGGAGCAGATTCCCACAAATTCCACGCTTGCATACAGACGGCTCGCATATCTGTTGTGGTCGAAGGATCCTTCAATTACGGCAAAGTCAAGTTCACCGTGATCCAGCTGCTCCAGCAGTATTTCCGTATTACTTACGGTAACCGAAACTTCTTTATCCACGGACCTGATATACTCTGAAAGGTGAGCTCCGATAACATACTCTCCTATTGTCTTTGTTGCTCCGATATGAACCCTGGACTTACTTACTGCCATCATCTTTTCACGCAGAATATTCTCCTGATACTCGAGATTTCTTGCATGGGACAGCAGGATTTCCGCCTGAGGTGTCATTGAGAGTTTCCTGTGATCGTAAACAAAGAGCCTGCACTTATAATGCTCCTCCAGATAATGTATGTGCTGAGTTACCGCAGGCTGAGTCATATTAAGTATTTCAGCGGTTTTTCGATAATTCATACACTCGCACAGTGTCACGAATGTTTCCATATGATAATCAATCATGATTTCTCCTCTTTTATCGATAAATATTTCTTATTATATTATAATTTATCATAATTTGCAATTATTGTAAGACGTGGTATTATTTCTAAGTCAAATAAATCTACGGAGGAAAATATGAGAACTATCAAAAAGTACGCACCGGGTCTTGCACTCTCACTTATCGTTGCCGCTGTGGCAACTATGATTGCAAAAATACCCGTAGGAGTCATAAACACAGACGGAAGCTTGAACAGCATCGGAAGCTATATCGGTGCATCTGTTATAGCGCTGTTTATCGGTATGGGATTGCACAGATTCCTCAAAAAGACAGAAGTATTTTCTCACGGCATTAAATTCACATCTAAGAAAGTCCTGAAATTCGCAATTATTCTTCTTGGCGGATCCATGACCATAGGAACCGTAATGAAGGTAGGAAGCATCTCTCTGGAGGTAATGTTCTTCACCCTGCTCACATGTTTCGGTGGCGGATATTTCATAGGAAAAGCTCTTGGTCTTGACTGGAAGCTCAGCAACCTTATCAGCGCCGGCACAGGAATATGCGGTGGTTCTGCCATAGCTGCAATCGCCCCTGTTATCGATGCCGAGGATAATGACATTGCCTATGCTATAAGCGCTACTTTCCTTTTTGACATGGCTATGATTGTTCTCTTTCCACTTATGGGAAAAGCTGTTGGCCTTTCGGACCAGGTATATGGCCTCTGGGCGGGAACAGCCGTAAATGACACTTCGAGTGTGGTTGCCGCAGGATATGCTTTCTCCGAGATTGCCGGAGACTTCGCCACCATGGTAAAGCTCACCCGTACATTATCCATCATTCCGACAGTTATTGTATTTGCCCTCATCGAAGTTCACATTAAAAGAAAAGAAGCCGCACGCCTCGGACGGGTTTCCGATGCGAAAGCCAATGTAAGCTTTGTAAAGTTATTCCCATGGTTTATTTTAGGCTTCGTTGTTCTTGCCGTTATCAACTCCACAGGCATTATTCCTGTTTCCGTATCTCATGCGGCTAAGGACATCAGTAAATTCCTGATGGTTGCCGCACTTGCCGCCATTGGTCTCAACACCTCTTACGGTGACATGAAAAAGAGCGGAATCAAACCTATGCTTCATGGGTTTATAATCTCCCTGCTGGTGGTTATAGTCGCTCTTGCAGTTGAATATTTCATCGGTTTCGATGTCATTACAGCAGTAGGATCAAAGATGATCTGATTAATATATAGTAACATAATCCCCTGAAAGTCATTGTGGCCTTCAGGGGATTAGTGATTGATTCTGAAAATTATATATATTTTTACCTGAGAATTTTTGTAAGCTGATCCATTAATTCTTTGACATTTATTGGTGTTGATACAACTTGATTGATAATGAAATCAGGTGTGTTCACTATCAAAC
>JAUNDK010000126.1 GCA_030526115.1 Clostridia bacterium | reverse complement strand
CTGTTAAATATACCAGAGAATAACGCCTTGCATCCATCTGCACGGCGTTTCTTTTTCTGCCGGCAGCCCGCTTGATTCGCATTGCACCTGCCTGCAGGGACAAAGCTGCCAAAACGCAGTATACGGGAAGCTGAATCAGATTTTGCGGCAGAAGAGCTGTGATTATGTATAATATACCTCTTATTCCCGTAACCTCAAGGGTCATAGCTGCAGAAAACCCGAAAGAAAGTCCCCGAAGCAGCAGGAAGGTCGGAAGAACAGGCAATGTTATCAAAACTGCAGGCGAAATATAAGCAAGGGTGACAATCACCAGATTCTTTACAAAGATCTTAAAAAAGCAGCCCGCAAATGAGGCTGTGGTCTGGGCGTTTTCACCGTCGGCTTCTTCAGCGTTAAGAAGTCCTGACAGCATATTTTCAAGCTGATGCTTTCCTTCGCCGACCATGGACACTTCAAAAAAAGAGCCGGCACATATACTTACTGCCAGAGCAAATAGCAGAACAACAATTAGCCTATGATATAATTTCATGTTGTTTTCCTCCCGGTGTGATACAAAAGGATACACAAAATAGTATATTTGGTTTTGGGGACAGTAATATCAGAAAAAAGTTTACATAATTCTGCCAATATCGACATTTTTAGATTGATTATTTGTCAAAAAGAGGCTATACTTAAGGCACTGGATATTTAACGGGAAGAAGGAGAGTGTGGCGTGAGTATTGACAGGTATGAGGTGTACCTTAAGAATGAAAGAAAAATGTCTGCAAATACTGTGCAGGCATATGTCAGAGACATCAGGCATTTTGCCGATTTTGTCAGAGACCGCGGCTTGGCTGATGTGTCGGATGCGTCCAATGCGGAGGTTGTTGCTTATCTGATGAACTTAAAAACTGCAGGCCGCTCTCAGTCTACCGTAAACAGGAAGCTTGCGTCCATAAGAATTTTTTATGAATTTCTGCAGAGGGATGGACTGGTACATGCCAACCCTGCCGATGAGATAAAATCACCGAAGATAGAAAAAAGAGAGATAGAATTCCTTTCCATAGAGGAGATAGAACGGCTCATGTCCCTTCCGGACCTTACACAGAAGGGTAAGAGGGACAGGGCCATTCTTGAACTTCTCTACGCTACAGGAATCAGAGCCAGTGAGCTTATCCGGATGAAAGTCGGCGATGTGAATCTGAGAATGGGTTTTATCAAATGCGACGGAGAACATAGCAAAGCCAGAATTATTCCAATGGGAAGACTTTGCCGAAAAGCTATGGAAGACTATATACTGGATGTCCGTGATAAAATGCTTCGCGGCAAGGGGAGCGAAGCACTGTTTGTCAACTATATGGGTGAGGTCATGACAAGACAGGGACTCTGGAAGGTTATGAAGGAATACGGCGAGCTGGCAGGCCTTGAAATCAGTCTGACACCACAGATTATCAGAAATTCCTTTGCTGTGCATATGCTTCAGAACGGTGCTGATATCAAGTCGCTGCAGGAACTTATGGGCCACGAAGATATCGCTGCAACCCAGGCATATCTGGCAGTGACAAAGAACAGGATAAAGGATGTGTACGATAAAGCTCATCCTCGTGCGTAAATATGATATGTTTCGTAAAGGTGTCGGAAGATGCTCGAAAGCTGATAAAAAAGATGAAATATCACAAAAAAGTTCTTGCAAAATCAAGGCTTGAGTGATAAAATGTTATAGGTTATTACGGGCGGTCCTCTGGCATTGCTTCGCCACGAACGTCTTGGAGGGAAGGAGGAACATATAATGGATTTAATCAAATCAATTACTCAGGAGTACGAAAAGAACGATATCCCTGCGTTTGGTGTGGGTGACACTGTAAAGGTACACATCAAAATTAAAGAAGGTAACAGAGAAAGAATTCAGGTTTTCGAAGGCTTCGTTTTAAAGAGACAGAACGGCGGAGTAAGCGAGACTTTCACTGTTAGAAAAATTTCATCAGGTGTTGGCGTTGAAAAGACTTTCCCGCTTCACTCACCTAAGATTGAGAAGATCGAAGTAGTAAGACGCGGTGCTGTAAGAAGAGCTAAGCTGAACTACATGAGAGAAAGAACAGGTAAGGCTGCTAAGATCAAGACTAAAGAAGACAAATAAGACAACAATGAAGCCCTTGATGATTCAAGGGTTTTTTGTTGTTTGAAAAAGGCAGCGCCTTGCCGGAAATCATTAATTGATGTAATATT
>JAUNDK010000056.1:1585-15292 GCA_030526115.1 Clostridia bacterium | reverse complement strand
AACGGCTGTTTCATGGACTTTTTTGAATCTGCTACCTTGCTACCTCTTTTTAACAGCATACCACCGACTTTTTATCAACGATAATTTCGGAGACCTGTTGAAAATCACTCAAAGATATTCAAGGCATCATTTACAGGTGAACAAAATCACCTGAGGAAAGCAAAAATATCCCGGAAAGCGAATCGACTTCAGGTGAAGTCATAACATCGGAAAGAATTACAATATGCGGGACAGTGTGGAAATGTGCATAAAAGTAAATACCGACAGACTTCACCATGAACAGCGCTTCACTCGGGAAAAACCAAAAGAAAAAGAAGTTATGAAAAAATCTGCTCACAGGTGTAGTGTGGACACCGACAGGAGCAGAGAAATTACGGAGGAGCATATTATGAAAATGAATGTAAAGAATGAAATAAAGGCGTTAATCGTACGCACAGGACTCACAGAGAAAGAAGTAGCTGAAAGACTTGCCGAAAAGTACGGCAGAAGCTCCAGCGCATCCAACCTTTCAAACAAGCTCGCAAGGGAAACCCTCAGATTTATCGAGGCGGTGGAGATCGCCGATGTGCTCGGTTACGATCTGGAGTTTGTTAAGAGAAAATAAAAAAGCTCCCATCAAAATGATGAGAGCATGAAATCAATATTGTTCGCCGGTTTTCCTGTCAGTCAGAATAATCTGATAATCACAGTCAATGGCCTCCGCCATCAGGGCAATCTCCTTCTCACTGAAGTTGTCTCTACGCAACTTGGCACTCAGGTTCTGCGGTGATGAATCTATCTTCTCTGAGAATTCTGTGAGAGACATACCCTTTTTAATTAGAGCAATTCGGATTTTTTCTGACATTGACATGGACTGCACCTTCCAGACTTCGGATATTTATCTACAATATTACACCTCGGAAGGATATATATCAAGAAAAAGATTAATATCTTAACTTTTGCGTTAATTTATTAACTGTGAAATTGACAATATTGAAAGAAAAGTAATATAATAATTAAAGATTTAACTATTTAGTTAAAAAGGAGATATGAACATGAAGAATACATTAGGAAATCCAAACTTACTTAAAGGAAGAATGGCGGCTTACGGAATCACTCAGACCGAGCTTGCCAGAAAGTTATACAGAAGCAGTAACTATGTCAGCCAGAGAGTCAGCAAGCACGAGGCTTTCACTACTCAGGACATGTACACAATAGGAGAAATTCTTGCAATACCAAAGGAGGAGCTGCTGGATTTCTTCCCGAAGCTTTAACGAATCGAGGCAGAGAGATCGGTCTGCGCCGGTCTCTCCCCTGGTAATTTTGAAAAAGGAGAATCACGAATGGAAAGAGAAATTGAAATAGTAGCCACACCGAAGTGGTCAAAAACGAAAAACTGCTGGCAGTTGAATGTTCAGCAGAACGGAATCAGAAAGAGCTTTTACTGCTCAAAGAAAGGCAGAGTCGGAAAGGTTGAGGTTCTTCAGAAGGCAAAAGAGTGGATAAAGACCATAACCAACGATGACGGCAAATACATAGACTGCAAATCAGAGGAGCTGATAAATGCCTATCTTGATTATCAGAAGAAGAACAAGAAAGAAGAGACCTATGAGAAGATGGAATGCGCCCTGCGTGTATGGTTAAAGCCTGCCATAGGTGAAAAGATGATGAGTAAAATCTGTGACGGTGACATTCAGGCGATACTTGACTCCATGTGTGCGGAGGGTCGCTCACGAAAGACCATATCCAACTACAGGAATTACTTTTCTCAGTTCTTTGTATGGTGCAGAGGTTCAGGTACTCACATTATGAGATGCATGATGTCAAGGTTCCCGATGCGGCACGAAAGAAGGGCAAGAAGATACTTCAGCCCGAGCATCTGCAGAAGCTCTTTCGCATCGACACCACTGAAAACAGAGGAAAAATCGAATTCGACACAAACATCTATGCTTACAGATTCGCAGTACTCACAGGGCTCAGACCGGGTGAACTCAGGGCACTTCGCTGGGAGAACATTACCGGTCGCACCGTAAAAATCACCGAGGACATAAGCATAAAGAACAACTGCAACATAGGCGGCAAGAATGAGAACGCAGTGAGAAGTTTCGTAATGTCAGACCAGGCATACGCAGTTCTTATGGAGCAGAAGGAGAAGTTCCCCGGAAAGGATCTGGTATTTCACAACATCCCCCTCTCCTACAGGACTTTTTCAAATCAATGGTCGAGGTACTGCAGGAGCAACGGCATTCCCCACATCAGTCTTTATGAGTTAAGGCACACCTTTGTCTCGATAAATCAGGGACTTCCCGATTCACAGCTAAAGAGGCTCGTGGGTCACTCTGAGAGCATGGACACCTTCGGCGTATATTCCCACAAGGTCAACGGTGAAGATGCCCGAATAGCAAGAGCGGTTACCGACATATTCAATGAGATTATTCCTTCTGCACAGGTTATGAGTAAATCCGACCCGCTGAAAGAAATCAGGTCCGAGCTGGAAAGAAACAATCTCCCTGCAGAATCCATTGTCATTATTATGGATTTAATTGACAAATACACCGAAAAGAAAATTACCACACTTAATGCCACACCTTAATCATTGCCTCAAAAGTGTGGTAAAAAATGTGGCATCCAAAAATAGAAAAAGCCCCGAAACGGCTTCGTTTCGGGGTTCCTTTATGGTCGAGGTGACAGGATTCGAACCTGCGGCATCTTGGTCCCAAACCAAGCGCGCTACCATCTGCGCTACACCTCGATTTTCTCTTTTGTTTTGGTGTCGTTCCTGACGACTTCGATATAATACCACTTTTGTTCTTATATGTCAACAACTTTTTTAAAATTTTTTGAGATTTTCTTTCTGCTCAAGAAAAATGGCTTTGTTATGCGCTTTTCTCACTGATTTTTTTAAAGATATTTTCTTGACGTTCGTTTTTTCTTATATTATAATAATCACAGGCGGTATGAAGCCGCAGGGAAAAATGAATTTTTCAGGAGGATTACACAATGGGTTATTTCGGTGAAGACACACCAAAGCTCGGATTCGGTCTTATGAGACTCCCTAAGCTCGAGGACGGCAAGACTATTGATATCGAACAGACAAAAACCATGGTCGACATGTTCATGAAGGCAGGTCAGACCTACTATGATACAGCTTATGTTTATGACGGTGGCGAATCTGAAAAGGCCACAAAGCTCGCTCTCGTTGACAGATATCCACGTGATTCCTATACTCTCGCCACAAAGCTCAACGCATGGCACATGTGCAACAATATGGAAGAGGCTAAGAATCAGATTAACATCTCCCTTGAGAGAACCGGTGCAGGTTACTTCGACTACTACCTCCTCCATGCAATCATGGACGGAAATGTTCATCTATATGATGAGTATGATCTCTGGAACTATGCGAAGCAGTTAAAGGCGGACGGCAAGGTTAAGCACTGGGGCTTCTCTTTCCATGGTACACCTGAGCTTCTCGAGAAGCTTCTCACAGAGCATCCTGACATCGATTTCATTCAGCTTCAGCTCAACTATGCCGACTGGGAAGATGAAAAGGTAGCATCAAGAAAGAACTGGGAGATTGCAAGAAAGCATGGTGTTTCCATTGTTGTTATGGAGCCTGTCAAGGGTGGCGCCCTCGCTAACCCACCTGCTCCTGTTGCAGAAGTTCTAAAGAATGCAGATCCTGATGCTTCCTATGCTTCATGGGCAATCAGATATGTTGCTTCCCTCGACGGAATCATCACAGTTCTCTCCGGTATGAGCAACATCGCTCAGATGGAAGATAACCTCTCCTACATGGCAGACTTCAGAAAGCTCAATGCCGAAGAGGCACAGGTAATCGAGGATGCCAAGGCTGCATTTGACAAGGTAAACTCCATCAAGTGCACAGCATGTCACTACTGTACAGAGGGCTGCCCTATGCAGATTAAGATTCCCGAAGTATTTGCCGCACGCAATCAGGAGCTTATCTGGAGTAACCCTGAAAGAGCAAAGAGAGAGTACGATAATCAGACCAAGGAGAGTCTTGCTTCCACATGTATCGCATGCGGTCAGTGTGAGTCTGCATGTCCTCAGGGCCTCCCTATTATCGATCTCTTAAAGGATATTTCCGCTGCTTACGAGAACTGATTTTCCTAAACATCAAAGCTCCCACCCGATTAATTCAGGTGGGAGCTTTTTCACATACATTACATAAAAGAAAAGCTCCCCAAGGCGGAAACCCAACCCCGGAGAGCTTAAATTTTAATTCACAGGTTTAATCGGATGAATTAAGCCTTTGCGTTGTTCTCTGTGAGTCTCTTGAGACCGAGGCCTGCAACGATGATACCGAGAACGAAGAGTGCAACAGCAAATGCGAGCTGGAGCATGTTGCCTGCTGTAGGATCACCAACGAGAGCAATCATCTTCTGGATGAGAGCTGTGAGTGTAACAGCGAGCATGATTACCATTGGAATCCAGAGCATCCAACCCTTGCGGTTTGTCTTCTTGAAGAATACTGCGCAGGCAATGAGAGCAAGAGCAGAGAGAAGCTGGTTAGCAGAACCGAAGAGAGGCCAGATGTTCTTGTATCCTGCCTTAGCGAGGATGTAAGAAAGTACGAGTGTGATAACTGTTGCGAAGTACTTGTTTGTGAGAACCTTTCTCCATGGCTCCATGTTGTCGTCTTCGATGGAAGCATCAAGGAAGAGTTCCTGGAAGGAAAGACGACCGATACGGGCAACGGAGTCGAGGGATGTAAGTGCGAATGCGGAAACAGCAAGGTTGATGAGTGTGAATACAACGCTGTGTGGGAGACCAACCTTCTGTAAGAAGTTAGCAACGCCGCCTGCGAAAATCTGAGCAGGTGTGTTGTAACCGAGCTCTGCAGCCTCACCCTGAGCAAAGCTTGCTACGGCGATGAGAGCGATAACAGCGAGCATGGACTCGAGAAGCATAGCACCGAAGGAAACAGGGAGCATGTGCTTTTCGCTCTTAATCTGCTTGGAAGCTGTACCGGAAGAAACAAGGCTGTGGAAACCGGAAACGGCACCGCATGCGATTGTAACGAAGAGGATTGGGAACATGTTGCCCATGCCCTCTACCTTGAAGCCTACGAAAGCAGGGAGATTGATGCTTGGGTTTGTGAGAAGAACACCAACTACGGAAGCAACAATCATGAATACGAGAAGATAAGAGTTGAGGTAGTCTCTTGGCTGAAGAAGTGCCCATACAGGAACAACACTGGCAATGAGAATGTAAACGAATACGAGGATGTGCCATGTGCCTGTTGGAACAAAGATTGGGCAGTTAAGACCAACAAATACGCCAACTACGAGAAGTGCAATAGCGAGAATTGTGTTTACCCACTTGTTGAACTTGCAGAATCTGAGGATGCAGCCGAGTGCAACAGCCTCAATGATGAAGAGCATGCTTGTTGTAGCAACGGAACCGTTGGCAACAATGTGAGCGCCCTCAGCGTTAAAGCCGTTGAATGTACCTGCAACAACGTCTGCGAAAGCAGCAACAACGAGTATGCAGAAGAGCCAGCAGAAGAGAAGGAAGAGCTTCTTTCCGAGCTTACCGATGTACTCTTCAATGATGTAACCGATTGTTCTGCCCTTGTTCTTTACGGATGCGTACATAGCAGAGAAGTCCTGTACGGCACCGAAGAAAACACCACCGATGAGAACCCATAAAAGTACAGGAACCCAACCGAATACTGCTGCCTGAATTGGTCCGTTGATCGGACCTGCACCTGCGATGGATGCAAACTGGTGACCGAAAACAACTGCTGTATCAGCAGGCTCATAGTCTACGCCGTCACGCATCTCATATGCAGGAGTCTTTGCGTTTGCATCAATGCCCCATGTCTTAGCGAGCCAGCGACCATAAACAAGGTAACCGCCGCCGAGAACTACGATGGCAATGAGCATCATAATTACTCCGTTCATTATATTTTCCTCCAAAATCAGATATAAAAAAGTAATACCTTAATTAAATAGGCAAGTGCCATTTTAACACTTTGACGAATAACTGTCAATGCAAAAATGCATTTTTACTTCACAAAACTTTCTTTTTTCTATGATTTTACATGTTCCACCGTCTCAAACATGCAATTCAATATATGCTGCTTGTCATTATCTACAAATAAGGAATAAAACACGGTGTTTATATGGTTAAATAAACTAATTACATTAACTAACTATATTTCAAAAAAGACACCCGAACTTTCGTCCGGGTGCATAAATCACAATATTAAATCATCCAAAATACTTTTCGTACCATACGAGGAAGGTGTAAATTGTCCATACCTTTCTCCAGAGGTCGCTGTCACCTGCAACGTAAGCATCAAAGATAGCCTTTATTTCCTCAGGCTTGAAGAACATTGCGGCGTTCCCGCTCGCAAACTTTGCCCTTACATCTGCATTGTAACGCTCGTCAGCCATCCATATTCTTATAGGAACAATAAAGCCGAGCTTCTTGCGGAAGGCAACCTCCTCAGGAAGAACCTTTGCCGCAGCTGTACGGAAGGCAACCTTGTTCTGCTCATCGTTTACCTTGTACTTTGACGGCATTCTTGAAGCTATGTCGAAAATTCTTCTGTCTGTGAGCGGCATACGGATTTCGAGGCCTGCGGCTGTGCTCATCTTGTCAACATTGAGGTAAATGTCACCCTCAAGCCAGATGCGAATGTCAACATCGCTCATCTTGGAGAGCGGATCTATGCCCTCGTTCTCCTCGTAGATGGACTTTACTATATTAATCGGAAGAACCTCAGGGTTGTAGTGCTGAAGAATTCTCTCCTTCTCGTCCTCTTTCATAATGTTGGTGTTACCCACATAGAAAGTCTTGAGGTTGTCACCGTAACGCTCCGCATTGCGGTACATGTTGTAACCGCCGAAGAACTCATCACTGCCCTCACCGGAGTAGCAGAGCTTTGTGTGCTTTGCTGTTGCGTTGCATCCCAGGGTAAATACGATTGCGGAAGCATCGCCTAAAGGCTGTTCCATGTTCTCCATTACATAAGGAACAGTGTCAAAGAACATTTCCGGGGTGATTACAAGGCGGTTGAACTTTCTGCCGAGGAACTCCGCTGTCTTTTCCGCGAGCGGAGATTCATCGAAACGCTCCTCCTCATATCCGCAGGAGTCGCACTCTTCTGCATCGGAAACAGCCAGAACATAGGAGGAATCTACACCGCCTGAAAGGAAGCTCTCTGCCTTCTCGTCGTCTGTCTTGACCTCTTTCATAATCTCTGTGAGGGTGGAGTGAATCTCGTCAGCCCAGTCCTCAAGGCTCTTGCTCTCGTCAGGGTGGAACTCAGGCTTCCAGTATCTTGTGATTTTCAGCTCGCCGTTCTTAAATGTCATGTAATGACCCGGCATGAGCTTTTTCATGCCCCTGAAGAAAGTCTCCTCGCCACCGATGTAGGTAAGGCTTAAATAAATCTGAAGCTGTTCCTCGTTTAGTTCCTTCTCGAAACCTTCCTGAGCCATTATGTCACGGATCATTGTGCCGTAAAGAAGCTTATTGTCCTTTGTAACATAATAATAGAAAGGCTTTGTGCCGAAGTGGTCTCTGAGGCAGAAAATCTCGTCCTGCTCATCATCATAGAGAGCGAAAG
This sequence comes from Clostridia bacterium, assembly GCA_030526115.1. Lineage (GTDB taxonomy): Bacteria > Bacillota > Clostridia > Oscillospirales > Acutalibacteraceae > SIG603. The sequence goes on along the minus strand of JAUNDK010000056.1, from coordinate 7,713 downwards.
CGAACATGCCATATAAGTGGTCGGCCATATCCTTACCCCACTTTTCGTAGGCGGCAATTAAAATGGCCTCTTCCCTTTCCTCTCTTGTCATGTTCTTTGCAAGACCCAGCTCCTCGATAAGAGCCCCGTGATTTCTTATATGTCCTCTGTATGTTTTTACACTTATCATATTTAATTACCTTCTGTAATTCAGATTTATAATGTTCATTATACAGCCTGAGAGGCTCATTGACAAATATTTTCTGAAAAGACGTATATAAAATGAAAAAGCAGACAGCCGAAACTGTCTGCTCAATTTGTTATATTATAGTTTATCAGAGCTGTCTTGCGATGTCATAAATCATGCCGACAGTCTTGTTCCAGCCAAGACATGGGTCTGTGATGGACTTACCGTAAACGCCCTCACCTATTTTCTGAGTGCCGTCCTCGATGTAAGACTCAATCATGAAGCCCTTGACCATGTTCCTGATCTCTGCGGAGTGCTTTCTGGAAGCGAGAACCTCGTTTGCGATTCTTATCTGCTCAAGGTACTTCTTTCCGGAGTTTGAGTGGTTTGTATCAACGATACATGCCATGTTCTGAAGACCCTTCTTTGCATAAGCCTCGTAGAGGTTCATGAGATCCTCATAGTGGTAGTTTGCAATGTTTCTGCCGTACTGGTCAACACTTCCTCTCATAATGGCATGAGCGAGAGGGTTACCTGTTGTAGTTACCTGCCACTGACGGAAAGCAAATGTGTGAACATGCTGAGCCGCTGTGATAGAGTTAAGCATGACGCTGATGTCACCGGATGTAGGGTTCTTCATTCCGACAGGAACATCAATACCTGATGCTACAAGGCGGTGCTGCTGGTTCTCGACACTTCTTGCACCTACTGCGATGTAAGAAAGTACATCATCGAGGTAAGTGAGGTTATCAGGGTAGAGCATCTCGTCAGCACATGTGAAGCCTGTCTCGTTTACTGCTCTTACATGCAGGCGACGAACGGACTCGAGACCCTTAACCATGTCAGGCTGTGCATTTGGGTCAGGCTGAGAAGCGATACCCTTGTAGCCGTCACCTGTTGTTCTCGGCTTGTTTGTGTAAATTCTCGGAACGATGAGAATCTTATCCTGAACATCTTTCTGAACAGGGATGAGTCTTGTGATGTAATCCATAACCGCATCTTCACGGTCAGCGGAGCATGGTCCGATGATGAGCACAAGTCTGTCGTCCTTGCCAGTGAAGATATCTGCAAGCTCCTTATCTCTCTGGGCTTTTGCCGCTGCGCCTTCCGCTGTGAGAGGAATCTGCTCCTTTATCTCATCAGGAGTAGGCATGTTCTTTTCAAGTATGAGGGACATATATATCAACCTTCCTTAGTGTTATTTGTGTAGAAATTTCTGTCTATACCTTACTGTCCTTAAGCTGTTTCACAGTATATCACTTAAAAGCGCTAAAGTCAAATGAAACTTTACACTCAATTTATGTCAGATTTTACAACAGAAGCCATTAAAAATCAAGTAAAAATGCAGAAGAAAAGGCAGAACCTGCCAAAAGCTAAGTTCTGCCTGTTAAAACTATTATGTTAAACCGAAATAAATTTATTCAGCCTCATATACGATACGGCCGTCAGAGATTGTTGCAACAACTTCTGTGTCAGCAATTTCTGTAAGCTCGCATGTCATAATGTCTGTGCCGAGAATAACAAGGTCAGCTTTCTTGCCGACTTCGACAGTACCGATTTTATCGTCCATCTTCATCTGCTCCGCACCGTTTACTGTGTACATCTTTACAGCTTCATATACAGATACCGCCTGGTCTGCATTTCTGAGGAATTCCCCTGTGCCTGCCTCACCCGGATATGGAGAATCCTGAGTTGCGGCAACCTGAATACCTGCAAGTGGTCTGAAATCGAGAGTTACAGGGTAGTCAACAGAACCTGTAATTTCAATACCATAGGAGAGAAGATCAGCAATGCGATATTCTGTAGCGAATCTCTCTTCACCAAGGGAATTAACCTCAAGTGGTGAGAAGATAGGATCATAATACCACCAGATTGGCTGCATAGCGGCAAATACCTTCATATCTCCGAGTCTCTTTGCGTCTTCTTCCTTTACGAGGTTTAAGTGTGTGATAATATTTCTGTAATCGCCCTCACCGTTTTCATCGATGGAATATTCATAAGCATCAAGAGCACCACGAACAGAAGCATCACCCATTGCATGAACATTAACCTGATAACCTGCTGCATTGATTGCGGAAACAAAAGCATTGAGATCATCCTGTGGAGTAAGCTCGGGTCCGAGGTAGTCTTCCGGCATACCGGCTGTCTCGGCAAACGGTTCAAGAACTGCAACAGTCATTGCCTCAGGAACACCGTCAAATGTTGCCTTAACCTGTGTGGAATTGAGGAAGTCGGAGTTATACTGCTGGCCTTCGTTAAGAACCGCAATCTGCTTTTCTGCCTCTGCAAGGTCAAACGGCTTACCTGCAAACTGTGCAAGGTTAATTCTGACATTAAGATCGCCGTTTTCTGCCATTTCAGAGATAATTCTGCGCTCACGGTTAGGGTCTAACTCGTTACCACCTGTGTTAATTCCTGTAATTCCGTATGCACTGCACTCTGCAATATACTCTTTCATGGCATCTGAGAACTGTTCATCCTCAAACTGCTGTGGAGGAATATTACCAAAAAGGGCACCTGCATCAGAGAAATAACCCGTAAGAGAGCCATCATCATTCTTATAAATGATACCGTTCATAGGTGGTTCTGTTGTCTCATCAATTCCACATACTTCCATAGCCTTTTTGCTGAGGAGTGCGCCGTGAATGGACATATCGGATATTTTTACAATCTTATCGGGGCAGATTTCTTCGATCCAGTCATTAGATGGCTTTGAATCCGGGAAAGCATTCAGGTCAAGACCTGTACCGTAGATAACCTCATCATCAGGGTGAGACTCAACAAATGCTGTAAGAGCTTCTTTATAGAGTTCAAGATCAGCAGGAGTTTCATTTAAATAAACTACGGCTTTCTTCTGAATGGAGTTCTGAACTGTATGAGTGTGACCGTCGATAAATCCCGGAAGAATCATCTGTCCGACGGCATCACGAACATGAGTGCCTTCACCTATAAATGCTTCTGCACCTGCGTTATCACCGACATAGACAATAACACCGTCTTTGATTGCAACAGCTTCTGCTGTGTCTCCTTCGCTTACCATTGTGTAAACAACGGCATTTGTGATGACTAAATCTGCTTTCTCTGTCTCTTCGGCTCCTGCCACAGCAAAGCATGAAAGGCTGAGTGCAAAAGCGAGAACCATAGCAATTATTTTTTTCATCTGGTTTCACCAATCCTTATATAGTTCTGACAGAATATGCCACACCGTAAGCCGCAGAACCAACAGCAGAACTTATCTGTCACAGTCATTTTATGAAAAAATGAGTTTTTTACCATTACTAAAAGTTTGAATGCACTCAATTTAAAGTTTATTTTTCTAAACCTTTTATCTTTCACACAAAATATTATTTGTTAGCTTATATATATTTCACAAATAACAAGTGCTATTTTATACCTTTCGGTTTGTTGTATTTTCCCTTCTTAAAATGTATAATTTCATCATACACATTATTCGAAAAAGATGGATTTACATATGAAACTGTTTTTATTCTGTTACAACGCATTTCTTAATTATACTTTACGGCGCAGGATTCTTCCTTCTTTCCGTAGAATATCTCAATAATAGAGATCGAAAAATCCAGCTATATGGGGCAGGCGCATACCTTTTTTATGTTCTTGATGCCATGGTTATTTTCCTTGCGGAGTTTTTCCTTTTCAGCAGTTTAGGTTCAGGGTTCTCTCACCTAATTTCTTTCCCTCCGTTTAAAATTTTTATTTCTGCAGGAATTTGCTTTTTCTACACTCTGATTTTCAGAGAAATGCTGCGACTCAAACTGAAGCCGGTACACATAATTGCAATATCATGCCCCGTACCTGTTCTGTCCACCATAATATATGCCATGCCCGATTCCGCATTCAAAATATGGCTGTTCTATTCCATAAGGCAGATTTGGGTGCTGTTCCTGTGTGCGGCCTACTTCATCATTCTGAAGAAACACCCTGAGCCGCATTTTTACGGCAGAAAATTCAGAAAGATGATGACAGTCTACACCACATTCATATTTCTCATCCTGGCGGAAGACAGCTTTGCAATACCCAATATGAAGATTGTCGGGAATATTATTCCGTGGCTTAATGAGCGCAATATCATGGAAGACATTATGACCATAGTAGTTCTTGTCATGGTTGCAAAACTGGTACTTGATAATCAGAAGGAAAACCGACAGATAAGAGAGAGCATACTTGCCGCCGCACTGGAGGACAGAAATGTTCTTACCAGGAGAAATCTTGAAATTGAAAACGAACTTCAGGCACTGAAAGCTCAGATTCACGAAAATAATAAAGCTGATGAAGCTTACGAGACTGCTTTCATTAACAGATATGGGCTTACAGCGAGGGAAGCGGATGTGCTAAGGCTTATGATTGCAGGAAAAAGCAATCCGGAAATCGCCGACGAACTGTATATTTCCGCAGGAACGGTTAAATTCCATGCCCATCAGATTTACGAAAAAACAGGATGTCAGCGCCGAAGCCAGCTGATTGTTCTTTACAGTTCGGGAATAAGCAAAAACGCATAATTTAAGGGACAGCGAAGATCGTTGTCCCTTTTTGCATATCACAGTTTCTTCACAGCATAGCCTGCGCCCATAACATTACCGTCTTTCAGCCATTTTACTATGCATTTCTGCATTCCCGTCTCCTGAGGGAGTTTATCGGGGTCGCCGTCATAGTCAACGCTGAAGGTTCGCCAGCAGTCGTGGTATTTCCCGTCAGGCTCGTACTTATAGACTTTCCACTCCTTCTGAAACTCTACTATGTTCATGGTCTCGGGGAAAATCTTCAGGTGGTCCGGGTTCATCAGCCATGATTCACAGAAAAGCACCACGGGCTTTCCGCCACGCTCTGCCTTGAAGAACTCCTTTGCCCTTGCGTAGGAATCCTCTCTCAGATCCTTACTGAATTTACCTGCAGACGGAATATGGGTGCTGTAAACAGTGTCACCGGGTTTTACTGTGAAGCCGTCAACCTCCACCTCAGGTAAATTATCCGGGTAAACCATTCTCTCGTACTCAAGGCGGCCGAGCTTGACTATATCGAGCTTGTAGAAAATATCGTACCAGTTCTCGACAAAGTTGCCCCACACTCCATGGACTTTCTTACACTCATAAAGCTTATACTGAAGATCCATTATGGTATCCCAGAAAATTTCATCGTCAATGTTTCTCTCCCTGAACCCTGCGAGCATTCTCTCGGAGGCACATACAAGGAAAACAAAGTTCACGGTATAGAGATGAACCCCTGTTTTGTCTGCAATGGCTTTTCTCAGCTCGAGGGTAGATTTTACGGAGCAGTTGTTATTATAAAGGTAATCGACGGTTTCCTTTATATCATTCTCATCAAGTTTATCATAACTTTCGGTGAGATATTCCTTTGCATCCTCGGGGATATCCACTCTTTTCATAAATTCAAAATAATGCTGTTTCATTGTAAACCTCTTTTAATTAGGAATGAGGAATTTTGGGTGTAGAGGCGAAATGGTCCTTCTTGAGTACCGACATCAAAAGGTCCGCCAAATACACTTCGCTGTTTGGCTATGTTCTTTTTATTCAGAGCTTCGCTCTGTTTATGCCCTGGTTTTACTCATCATCAGACTTGCTCAGGGACGCTGTCCCTGACCCTGCAAACTTTTTGAGAAAAGTTTGACAAAAACCTTAGTTTATTTCTCAAAGTCAAAAATTCTGTTAAGCCACTCTATACTGAGCTTCACCCACTTGCCGTTGTATGCATCGAAGCTTCCTGTCTCCTTACTGCACACGCTCATGCCGTGGCCGCCCTCGGGTAGCAGATGACATTCATAGCTTATTCCGTTCTTCTGTAATGCTGTAACAAGCTTTATTGTATTCTCCACCGGCACACAGTCATCAGTTACGGTATGCCACACGAAAACAGGGGTGCAGTCCTTATCCACTCTCTTATCAAGGGAGAACCACTTGTACTGCTCTGTGCCCTCTTTCGCTCCGCT
>JAUNDK010000056.1:0-1485 GCA_030526115.1 Clostridia bacterium | reverse complement strand
TCCTTGAGCGGGAGGAAATCCTTTGCCTTCTCGCCTACGCTGTAATCAAGGATAAACACATTGTAACCTGCACCTAGGTATTCTATGGCAACGGGGTCCCACTCCCTCTGGGATGTAAACCTGTAAGCACCGCCCGGACATATTACCACCGAGGGGTAATCATCACGAAAGCCTTTTGCGAAGCCGTTGTCTCTGCCTGCCATTTCAATTATGGGTTCATGCAGATATGCAGTCACCTTACCGTCTGAATATGAATTATCTTCTATCGCTTTGAAATCAAGTCTTAACATTTTATACCTCTTATGAAAAAGGCCTCCACCGAAAGCGGAGACCTTGAATTTTATGCAAGAATATCGTCGAGCGGAATGTCTGCGAGGGTTGCTCCCGCAACATCGGCTTTCTCATACTTTGAAGCATCACCGACTGCGACAGCCTTCATGCCGCCTGCCTTTGCTGCGTCAATTCCTGCGTATGCATCCTCAACAACCGCTGCATCTGCAGGGTCAACACCGAGAAGCTTTGCCGCGAGGAGGAAAACCTCCGGGTCAGGCTTTGACTTTGTAATCTGGTTGCCGTCCGCAACTGCATCAAAGTAAGAACCGAGACCAATCTGCTCAAGAATAACAGGAGTATTCTTTGAGGAAGAACCGATTGCCAGCTTTACGCCCTTTTCGCGAAGGCCTGTAAGTGTATCCATAACACCCGGGAGAATATCATCAGGTGTGAGCTCAACAAGGGATTCACGATAGATATCGTTCTTCTTTGTTGCCATTGCCTCTTTTTCTTCGTCTGTATATGTCTTTGTTGCCCTCTCGAGGATAATCTCAAGGGATGCCATACGGCTTACACCGCGAAGGCGGTTGTTGATCACCTCATCAAAATAGATACCTTCTTCGTCAGCCATTGCCTTCCAAGCTTTATAATGATAACCGTCCGTGGAAACTATAACGCCGTCAAGATCGAAAATAACTGCTTTTTTCATAGTGAAACTTTCCTTTTCTTAAATAATATCGTGAAACTCCAAGCCCTTACATGACTTGTAATGATTATATCTTAACCTGTGCTCTTTTTCAAGATTTTTGTGTAATATCTACAAAAGAATTATGCATCAGATGGAACACAGATAGTTCAAAACTGCAAATTATCTGCAAAGAATAGCCCTGTTTTATTGAAGAAAAAACCGCTTCCGTTTATAATTTACCATAAATAGTATTTTGATTATGTATTTTCACGAACATTCTATAATATATGGAGGAATTATATGAAAAAGGAAATACTTAAAAAAGTAGTAGCAGTGCTGTTATCTACGGTACTGGTATTCGGACTTATGAGCAGTGTTCCGCTCACCGCCTTTGCGGATGATCTTGCTGAAGATCTGTTCCCCGATGACGGTAACTATGACGAGGAATATGAAACTCCCGATGAACCGGCTGACGATATTCCGACAGATGATGAAATAGACAACCAGGAGCCTGATCCTGAACC
>JAUNDK010000125.1:2088-2332 GCA_030526115.1 Clostridia bacterium | reverse complement strand
GGACATATCGAGCTGGGGGGAAGAACCTTCGGCTGCAGTGTGTGGAACGACTACAGAGGAAGCCATGGCTCTGAAACTCTTGTAACGGGAATACAGAACTCATGTAACTTTTACTTTTACTGTATCGCATCCGGTATTGACTGGAATAACATGTCCTCTCTGGGATATGATAAAAAAATTTCTATCGAGAAAATTATGGAAGTTGCTGCCGAGTTCGGCTTAGGAGAGGAGACAGGCGTAGAAC
>JAUNDK010000125.1:0-2078 GCA_030526115.1 Clostridia bacterium | reverse complement strand
AAGAAAAATGCGCGGCATGAAACAGTCACTGTGGAGCTATCTTTACTATAACAGTGATAAATACTGGCCGACAGCTACAATTAAAGATGATGAAAAGCTGAGAGAAGAAATCAGCACCATCACGAGCTGGATGGAGGAAAACCCTGACAGAGGGGAAATAATAAGCAGAATTAAAGCTCAGACCACTGTAAGGGCGTCGAAGGTAGAGAAGATTACAGATGACTGTAAGTATTCCTATTTCAATCAGGCTCAGTGGACCACAGGCGATGAGTTCAATATCGCTATCGGCCAGGGGGATAACGCATATACACCACTTCAGATGGCCAACTATGTTGCAACTCTCGGAAACGACGGCAAGAGGAATACAGTAAGCCTGATAAAAGGCATTGAAGGGGAAGGCAACAACAAAAAAGAGAAGCTCTACGAGATCGATGTCGAAAAAGGAGATCTTGATAAGGTCATTGAGGGTATGAAAATGGTAGCTAAGCGTGGTACCTTGGCAAGCTGCTTCTCGAGATTTCCTGTAGATGTGGCAGGCAAGACCGGCACAGCCGAAAGGTCAGGTTATATCAACCCGAAAAACGAGGTGGCTTATGTCAAGTCCAATCTTGGAAGAATCGCTCCGGGAGTTTCATGGGAAAAGGTGCAGAAAACCATGACAAAGCTTATGAAGAGTGATCCTCAGAAATATCCTACGGAAAACGACGCGGTGGACGATGCTCTGATTCAGGCCAGTGAAAAGAAAGTGTCTTATGCGGATATCAACCAATATAAGGATACCTATGACCACTTCGCGTGGACTATTGCCATGGCACCTGCCGACAATCCCCAAATTGCAGTTGTTACTCTGCTCATTCAGGGCGGTACTTCCTATAATGCCGCTCCTGTAGCCAGAGAGATAATCGGTGAATACCTTGATGTGAACAAAGAAACAAAGTCCGGCACGCTGGATTTTTCAACTAAAATGAACTAAAGAATTTGAAGACGAAGGAGATTGTGATGGGTCAGACTATCGTAATTGCATCCGGTAAGGGCGGAACCGGTAAAACCATGTTTGCCGCAAATCTTGGTGCTGCCATGGTAAAACGGGGGCACAGGACAGTTCTGGTGGACATGGATACGGGCCTCAGAAATCTTGATCTTTACCTGGGACTTGAAAACAATGTGGTATACGATGTGAGCGATGTGATTAACGGCGTATGCCGGATAAAACAGGCACTGATAAAGGATAAAAGCTTTCCGGGACTGTTTTTTATGGCTGCCTCACCTAAACCTGATGACGGGGAAATTACACCCCTTCATGTAAAGGTTTTGTGTGACAAGCTTAAACAGATTTTTGACTATGTTATAATAGATGCTCCGGCAGGACTTGATGACGGCTTTGTGGTGGCTATGGGCGGTGCCGATGAGGTGATGATGGTGATTACACCGGAATATTCTTCCATCCGTGACTGTGAAACTGTGACCATGACCTTAAAGGAATTTGGAATAGAGAATGTTCACTATATATTGAACAAGGTGAATACAAAGCTGATGAAGGCGGGCCTGGCACCGTCTCTCAAAGATTTTCCAAGAGGGATAACCGAAAGAATGATAGGTCTTGTGCAGCAGGATGAAAACATTCATATCTCCACAAATATGGGAGTGCCTATCGTATTTATGAGGGACTCATACATAAGCAGGAATTTTGATAATATAGCAAAAAGAATAGAAGCGCTTTAGGCACCATGCCCGAAGCGCTTTTTTGTATCTTTGGTTACCCAATATCTTTCAGAAGTTTATAGCTCTGCTGTTTACGCCCACATTTATGATAATGCCAACGGAAATCATGCTGGCGATAACCGAGGTGCCGCCTCCTGATAGGAACGGCAGTGTAATGCCTGTAACCGGCATCATGCCCATGGTCATTGCGATGTTTTCAAAGGCCTGGAACAGGAACATGGCGGTAAAGCCCACAACGATAAGTGCTCCGTAAAGGTCTGCGGAATCTCTGATTATACGAGTGAATCTTCCCATCAGAAGACCGTAAATCAGAATAACTGCAGCACCGCCTATGAAACCCAGCTCTTCCACAACAA
>JAUNDK010000055.1 GCA_030526115.1 Clostridia bacterium | reverse complement strand
TAATTATAGGGACATATTTCGCATTGAACGGGCACTGGTCAGTATAATACAACACATATCCGTTTTGGTCAACACGAGGATGTTTCGCACATTCTCTGAACTTTGGAGTTTCCGCCGCATCAGTGAAGCCAAAACACCAGAGCTGAACACCGTTATCTGCTTCGTCACATGCAGTAAACCCTTTGTGTTTCAGATATTTCGGATCAGCAAGAAATGGCTTTTTCTTTTCTGAAGAGAGAATACACAGACCCTTTTTGCCTTTTGTCTTGCTGTCCTCTATACATGCATTCAGCAGATCATTTGAATATCCATGTCCTTTGAAGGAACCTGAAACCCACAGGCAGTTAATATACATCCAACCGGGAGCTTCTATCGGATTCCATGCATTCTCCGCAGGAATATACTCTATAAAACACTTTCCCCTCTCTGCGCTTCTCAAAAACACCAGGCCATCTTTAAAACGTTCCTTCAGCCAGTTTTTCTTAGACAACACCTGAATGTCCTTATTATTTGAGATTGCGCAGCATATATGCTCAGTATCAATATTTTCTTCTGTAACTCTTATGTATTCCATATTTTACTTTTTCAGCTCTTCCCATTCTGCTCTTGTAATTGCATAGGCATAGGAAATCTCATTTTTAGGGTCAGGATATTCCTTGACTTTCTTCATTCCGTTTGCAATTGCTGTGGAGTAGGAACCCACATTGGTATATTTCATATACGAATATATTATATCATAATCTGTATTGTTAAATGCCCAGTCTCTTGCGGCACGGGCTGCTTCCTTGCCGTAACCGTTACGCCAATACTTTTTATTGATATGATAGCCTATCTCAGGAAGCATTTCACCATCGATGTTCTGAATGGTAATTCCACAGTCTCCGATAAACTCACCTGTTTCTTTTAAAGTAACAGCCCATAACCCGAAGCCGTATTTTTTGTAATTATCAATATTCCAGTTTATCCAGTATTCTGTTTTCTCTTCAGAAAAAGGTGCCGGATAGTGCTTCATGGTCTCAGGATCGGAAACAATTTCAAACAGTGCTTCAAAATCGTCTAAGGTATATTCTCTCAGAATAAGTCTGTCTGTTTCTATCATAATATTCTCCTGATTCTTTAAATTGTTTATGATAATCTGTGCAATATCCGAATTAACTTCGGATTCATTCTTTCCGTAGGTCCAACTGAATCCATCCTCCGCATTTCTGGGAAATATATGAAGATGAAAATGACCTGTATCGTTAAACTTCCCACCGTTCTGCATTATGCTGTAACCATCAGGAGAAAAACTCTTTTTCAGGGATTTGAGTATCCTTTTTGTTACCTTAATAAGGTGAGATAATATCTCATCGGGTATTTCATCCATATCAAGATAATGTGCTTTTGTTGTAATTAATACATGACCGGTATTTATGGGATCAAAATCCAAAAAAGCATAGACAAGCTCATCCTCATAGATAACATCAGTCTGTATGTTATTTATATCACAGAATATGCAGCTCATAATCTCATCTCACGGCAAAACTTATCCAGTTCTTTCTGATTTTTAATGATTCTCGTTTTATGGGAATACTTTTCGTCTACATCTTTAAAATGAGCAAGTTTGCTTTTGGACCTGCCGTCAAAAAAAATCCACTTCACAAACTCGGCATCAACTTTTTCGTTACAGCCCTCTCCCATGTCAGGTCTTGTTTTGCCTTTATACTGTTTATATCTTCTGAGTACTCTGAAAAAACTTGCGAACCTTCCGAAAAGCATTTCAACAATCATGTCAGCTTCTTCGAGGCGTCTCTCCTGATAAAGATTGCTGTAATTTCCGTCAATAACCCATTCATCGTGGGTATTCATGAAATTTTCGACTATTGTTTTCTTCTCTTCGAGAGGACGCTCTGTCCAGTTTGGCATCCACTGAACGGTATCAAGGTGAAGAACCTCAATTTTATAATGTTCACCAAGTTTTCTTGCAAGGGTGGATTTTCCCGATCCACTGTGACCTAAAATTGCAATTTTCATATTCTTGTGTACCATACCTCACAATTTCCGTTATCATCAAAGAATTCTATCTCGAAAGTAAGATTACCTTCTTTATATATTTCTGAATACATCTGTCCGAGATTATCGGTTTTACCTTTGACTTTTACCCATACATCATCCGGCAGGTCAAGCTCAATATTTGGATTATCGATAATTCCGTCTATCAGTCCGATTACATAGTCAATGGAATCAGGCGTCCAGTTAAAACCGAGTCCACGCAGATTAGCTCTGCCGTATTTTTCTGCCATTTCATCCCAGAATGCTCCTATGGTTTCATACTGAGCATCGTTCTCTGTGGAGAAAGTTCTGCTTTTTCCTGTAAACTTCATACTGTCACCCCAATTATTGTAGCCACTGAATAAAAGCTGTTTTGTCACTGCTGTTATACCCAGCTTTTTCATAAAAACGCAAAGTTGATTCGTTTTTTGATCCTGTGAGAAGCATCATTTTATAACAGTTTTCTTTTATTGCGATTTTCTTTGCGAAATCGAGACACTCTGAGGCAAGCCCTCTGCCACGATAATCTGCGTGAGTTACCACATTTTCTATAAAAGCATACGGTCTTATTCCCCTTGTAAAATTTGGAATTATCACACATACGCATGACGAAACAAGTCTGCCATCCACTTCATTTACAATTATATGATGATTTATGTCATCAATTACATTTTGCCAATTGAATAGAACTTCATCCGTAATTGCAGGGATACTATCCTCATGAAGATGAAGGTAAAGTTCCAGAAGCTCTTTTAATTCATTCTGATATATTTCTCTTACCATAATTATTCTGATTAGTGAACACACATGCGTGAAAGTTCTTCATCTGTAAGTTGACTTTTCGGCATGTAGAACTCTTTATATTCCTTATTGACATAGAGAGCCCCAAAAATTACATCAATGGGTTCTGCCTGCAGAATTTACTTCGTACATTGTGTATTCGTGGGAAAATTCATATCCCAGTTTTTCTGCAAGGCGTACAGAAGTCATATTTGCAGCATCCCAGCTTGGGTAAAGTCCTTCTTCAAGACAGTTAAGAATCAGCTTTGCACTTGCTATTGTGGCAAGGCCTTTCTGCCTGTATTCAGGTTCTGTATCGACCTCAATTTCTATCCCCTCGTTATAACGGGTATAGGACGAAGCACCTGCGACAATTTTACCATCTTTGAGAAGTACTACGCCCCTGCCGAGTTTCAGATAATTCTCTTTACTGCCAAAGCAGGAGACAAAATCCTCTGTGACAGGGTTACCGAAACACTTATCGTAAACCTCGCCGTTTATCTCTGAAAGTTCGTAACCGTCAGGAATATTACTTGCAAAAGCCTTAAGCTTTTCTTTATCGAAAACGGTATTTTTTTTGATTGCATAACGGACAGACTTCTTTGCTTCGGGGAATACCTTTTCAATAGAAACATTCCACAAATCACTCTGTGGAACAATAATAGTGAATCTGTTTATTGATTCTTTAATCAGATTCTCATCGGGTTTGCCGGCAAAAAATGCAAGATCCCCTATTTTTGCACATGCGGACTCAGGCTCTTCGAGATTATCAACATAGATTTTTCCCATGACTTTCTGGAGACATGAGTAAATCAGTGTTTCTTCCCAGCCTTCAAATAATGATTCAACTTTTTTGGTATCTTCCAATATATAAGCCATAATATTACCTTAATAATGTTTCTTTGCAGAAAGCTATAATTTCGTCATTTCTTGTAACGGCATCATTACTATTTTCAACAGCGGTTAGACCGAGTTTTCCTGCACACTCAAATTCTGACATAATCAGACTTACATCATCCTGCTGAAAGCATTTTGCCGTGGTGTGGCATGAATAATATCAGGTATCTATTCTGTCCAAATCATGAATGTTCTTATTCCTGTAAACAAGATCTTCCCTTGTGGTAAAACCCATCTTCTCCCAGAAAGCATTACCTGTTTTATTTCTCTCAAAACAGACAAGAGCAACCTTATGAATACCCTCTTTTTCAAGGGCTTCCATAGCTTTTTCGACGAGAGCTTTACCTATGCCACAACCTCTGTATTCCTGCAAAACCGCAGTGTGATGAATATAACCTCTCCTGCCGTCATTTGCGGACATGATTACACCGATAATTTTATCATTATCCACAGCTACAAAGCTGGTATTGGGATTTCGCCTGATGTATTTCTCGATTCCCTCTCGGCTGTCATCTGTGGAGTTAAGTCCCATTCCCGGGGTATTCAGCCACAAATCAAATACTCCGTCGTAATCATCTATGGTCATTAATCTGTAAATCATAATTCAAGCTCCATCTGAATATCGTATGGTTCTTCTTCCGCATAGGACTTTATGGGATTTGTTGAAATCTTACAGCCCATGGCAATATAGTAATCTATAGTCTCTACCGCAGAACAGCAGGACATATACAGTGCCTTTGCTCCATGTTCTTTTGCTTCATTCTTTGCGGCTTCCATGAGTTCTCTGCCAATTCCCTTTCGTCTGCATTCCCTGGAAACATGAAGGCTGTCGACTATCATTCTGCCCTCGTTGAGCTTTGGGACCAGCAGAAGCTCACCCACAACTTTTCCATCGTCAAAAGCACAGAATGCGATATATTCACCGCTCAGTATTTCCAGAGCCTGTTCTCGTCTGCGCTCCGTTGACCATGTCTCAGTAAATGGATGATTCTTTCTTACAAGCCCGCCATCGATAAGACGATACATATCATTTACAATCTGAAATCTGTCGAAATCATCCAGAGATTCAGGTGTGAAGTTTAATCTGTCAGCTTTTTCTATTTTAATCATTCTTTTTCTCCTATATCCACCATTCAGGTGTAATAACTCCGAGCTTAACTACTCTCTCTGTCTCGTAATCCATTAGAATTTCCACATCCTTGTATGTATCAGGCATAAGCTGAACCATGAGTTCCCGACATGCTCCGCATGGAGCACCACCCTTGCCGTCAGGCATTATGGCAAGAACCCTTGTGAATGCGTTTTCTCCGTTTGTTATCATATTGAATATAGCGTTGCGCTCACCGCATATACCCAGGGTTGAGCAGGTATCTATGCAAACACCTGTATAGATTTTACCTGATACGGAGTATATTGCCGCCGCTACGCCACCTGCCGAAACATAGCCTGATATTTCTCTATCGTTCTGAACAGCCTTTGCAGCCGCATACATTTCTTCCCAGATTTTATCCATTGTTAATCACCCCATACATTTTCATAAGTTCATCGATATTTCCGTGCTGAATGAACTCTATGCTTTCTTTTATTTTATCCTGTGGCCAGTCAAACCACCTAATTTTCTCGAGTTTTTCTATTGTTTTGTCATCGAAGCGTTTTCTGATAGGTTTTGCCGGAACACCACCGACTATTGTGTATGGCGGAACATCCTTTGTGACAACAGCTCTTGCTCCGATTATCGCACCATCTCCAATTGTTACACCGGAAAGTATAACAGCCTCATAACCTATCCAGACATCGTTACCTATTACTATATCACCCTTGTTATCCCAGGCTTCACGAATGTTTGCGCTGTCCAGATTCCATTCATCAAAGAATATGGGGAATGTATATGTGGATAATGACTTCATGCTGTGATTTGCACAGTTGAAAATAAACTTTGCGCCGCATGCTATGGAACAGAACTTTCCGATTTTCAGCTTGTCGTTATGTATCGGATAGTGGTACAGTACATTGTTCTTCTCGAAATCTCGGGGATCGTGAACATAATCGTTATAGATTGTATAATCTCCGATTTCTATGTTCGGTTTTGTAATTACATTTTTGAGATATACTATCTCTTTGTCAAAATCTCTTGGGTAAATTTTTTTCTCCATTTTCATTACCCCCTTTTATGGGTATCAGTTTGCTTCAAGAAAACTCAGTGCATCTTCCACGCTTTTACCGCAGTTCGCCTGAATCTCCTCGAAACTGTATTTCTCCTTAAGTCTGTCATGAACTTTCATAAATTCCTTTTTACCATGCTTTTTTATATACATTGCGGAAGATTTTGCATCATGGCAACCACCTACTGTCGGTGAATAGAAACCGACCTCACAGTTTTCGAGCTTATCGCACTCATAACATCCGTCCAGGCCCTTCTCCTGACAGCAGGAAACATTGGGACATTTATTATCAGGGAAAAGAGTACCGAATGAACAGGCATTATATTCGGTTCTGCAGGATCCGCACCACTCACCCATAAAACAATGATTACATGAAAAACCGCAATAGGCTATGGGATTAACACCTTTTCTTGCCAGCTCACATAGTCTGTTCTTGATTCTGCGCATGGCTTCCACATGCATTATGTGATGACGGCTGAACGGCATTTTGATGAGACCGGCGAGATTTTTTCCACACCAGTAATCTATGAGCCAGAATGCATTTTCATCCTCAGAGACACATTTTGTATCTATGAGCTTCTGTCTGTCCTCTCCTGTAAATTTGCGCTTTGTATCTTTGAAAGTAAGTTCTTTGAGTATTTCTTCAGTAGATAATTTTACAGCCTGTGCATACTCATAAAGCGCCTGAATATCAAGTTTTCCTGAAAATTCAGCTATTTCTTCACCCTGAAGTTCATTGCCTGTGGTTATTATCGGTGACCTTACTTTTGAAATAAAATCATATTTGAACAGAATCTGCTCATCATTTTTAATAAGCTCATGGGCAACGATATCTTCAATTCGGAATATATGCCAGATTGAGTAAGCGAGAGTTTTACTGTGGTATCCGCTTGCCTTCGGATACGGCATCTCAGAGAATGCCTTTACCGGATATGTTTTCACTATCTGTGTTATCTGCTCAAAAACAGAATCTCTCATCTCAATAAGTTTATTTATGCCCTCGGCAAAGGTTGCTTCTTTTGAAATAAGAGTCTGCATCTCCTTATTCATATCTGACCAGTTTTTATCCATTATGCATTCCCCCTTTTTATGTTAGATATTCATTTCATAGAAATTGAAATCAATGTAGCCGGTATTTGCCGCATACAGATTTCTGCAGTCTGTTTTTGTAAATCCCATGGACTGATATAGAGTATTTGCAGGTTTGTTACAGTCGAGAGCATCAAAACGAACTGCTTTTTTACCCTCCTGCTTCGCCTTTTCAATTACATAAGCCATGGCATTTCTTGCAAGTCCTTTGCCCTGAAAATCAGGATTTACACACAGAATATGTACTGTATATACTTCGTCGTCAGATAAATCTTTACTCCAGTTGATATCGTGATAATCATCACCCTGATATGGAGCAAGTCCCACACAAAGAGTTATTATTCCGTTATCCTCGACATAATACATTGTGTTTTCTTTTATATAGCCTTCTATCATTTCATCTGTTGGATGAAGTCCGTAAATCCATCTTCCGTAGTCTTTCATGGTCGGAGTGTTTTCTATTGCATATTTATAGAATGATATAATCTTCTCCAGATCATTGATATTTGCAGTTTTTAGTTCCATAACAGCTCTATTCCCTTATCATTTTTATGAGATATTCTGGTGTATCTTCCTCGAGGATTTTCTCTCCTGTTGGTTTGAAACCATGAGACTCATAGAATGCTATGGCATTGGTGTTTTTCTCAAGTGCCCAAAGATTATCGGCATCAAAATTCTCTATGGCAAATTCAATCAGTTTATGTCCTATGCCGGATTTCTGAAAGAAAGTATCGACATAGAGCTTTGTTATCTCTCTGTCTATAACACAGATAAAGCCCTTTATGACTTTATCTTCATAAACATAGCAGTTATTCATAAAGCTGTCATCCTTCAGAAATTCATCTGCAACGGAAAACACATTGTAATCTCCGAAGGAATACTCTATATTTCCGAAAATCGGATAGTAGTTCTTTCTGTTATTAAAAACGATAATCTCTGCCATACGGCAGACATCGTCTTTGGTCGCTTTTCGTACATTTTCACTCATGTTCTGACCTCATATATTCTTTCTGAAACAGATAATCCTGTTCTCCTCTTTGAAGCCGATGCTCAGATGGAACTTCAGGGATGTCGTATTTGTCAGCTCACAGTCACTGGCAAATTCCGTGCATCCCTTTTCTTTAGCCCAGTTTTCACACTCGGCAACAAGATTTCTCGCTATGCCTGAATATCTGTGGTTTTCATCGACATAAATACCCTCAAGGTAGCCGACAGGACTTGTCTCGCATCCTTCAACATAATCGTGCCTCAGGCATGTCAATGCAACACCAAGGTATTCCTCTCCTGATTTTGCACAAAATACAGCAGATTCTTCTGCTTCAGCATATTCTCTTAATATTCTTTCAAGATCTTCAAGCTCATGTTCGGGCCAGAGTTTTTTGACCATCGGTGCAAGGCTTTCAATATCCTTTAATTCAGCTTTCATAAATCTCACTCTCCTGTTATCTCTTTTTATACATCAGCAGTTCAGGATCTGAACCGTTCATGCTGTAACTGCACACGAGAATAAAGTTTGTATCTGCAACCACGCCGTAGCAAACTCCCATCTCCTCAAATTCTATCTGACAGCCAAGATAAATACGCTTATCGTCAAGAAATTTTACAGACGTACCATTATCAAGGGCATACTCCAGATTAACAAAGCTTCCAGGAAGCTCATATAATGCTTCTGTATCAGCTATTCCAAGATTATCAAGCAAGCCGTTAATCTCTGAAATCAATTTGATTTTAAATTCATGGTATGCTTCTTTTCCTCCTGCTTTGATATATTCAGCGGCAATACACTTACCTCCGAACGGCATGCCGCAGGTTTCCACACAGCCTTTACAGCTGTCCTTGAATCCACAGTTATCACAATTCGCACCACATATTGTACTCATAAAACCCCTCTTTTCCATAATCCGATTATTCCAAACTATAAATTTCGAAATACACTTTTATTATATGCCTAATACCACAAAAGTCAACAAAATAAATGTGTCAATTTGACAGATTTTTATAATTTTATGACACAATCCCGTGCAATAAGATATATTTTTGCAAAACCACACTAAAGTCAGTATTCATTTATATGAAATTTGACATATACCATATTATTGTCATAAAAGTAGCATAAGATTATTTACAATTTGTGCACTTTATTGTATAATGAATTAGACTAATGGGCAAAAGCCCTAATAATGAAGGAGTGTATTAAAAATGTACTATCTCGGTATAGACGTAGGCGGCACAAACCTCGCTGTTGGTGTTGTTGATGAAGAATTCAAAATTATTGCTAAAGGTAACGTAAAGACACCTGCACCCGGTGACGGAAACTTATTAGCTGACTGCATCAAAGAGGCTGTTGATGTTGCTTGTGCAAACGCAGGCATCGAGCTTAAGGATGTAGCTGCTGTTGGTATGGGCTGCCCTGGTACAGTTAACCAGGATTCCGGACTCATCGAGTTCTCCAACAACCTCGGTCTTGCTAACTTCCCACTCAAGAAAGAGATGGAAGACAGACTCGGTGGTATCCCATTCTACATGGATAACGACGCAAACTGCGCAGGTTACGGCGAATATATGGCAGGTGCTCTTAAGGGTGCTAAGGATTCCCTCGCTATCACACTCGGAACAGGTGTTGGCGGCGGTATCGTCATCGATGGTAAGATTTACAGCGGTTTCAACTATGCAGGTGGCGAGCTCGGTCACAATGTAATCATGGTTGGCGGCAGACACTGCACATGCGGCCGTGACGGTTGTTGGGAGGCTTATGCTTCTGCAACAGGTCTTATCAAGACTTCCAAGGAGTTCATGGAGAAGAATCCTGATTCCAAGATGTGGGAAGTTGTCGGCGGTGACATTGAGAAGGTTAACGGACGCACAGTATTCGATGCTAAGGAAATGGGCGACGAGACAGCTCAGAATGTATTCGATGCATATGTTGAGATGCTCGGTGCAGGTCTTGCTAACATGATCAACACATTCCAGCCTGAGATTCTCTGCATCGGCGGTGGTATCTCCGCTCAGGGTGAGAACCTCCTCGTTCCTGTAAGAAAGTACATCGATTCCCAGACATACAGCATGAACTCACCAAGAAGAACAAAGATTGTTAAGGCTGAGCTCGGTAATGATGCCGGTATTATCGGTGCTGCTCTTCTCTGCAACCAGTAATTATTGAATATTATGAGTATCGAAAAGAAAAAGTTCGGTATCTCAGCTGACGGTCAGGATGTATATGAGTACATCCTGACCAATTTATCAGGGGCATCTTTACATGTGCTTGATTACGGTCTGAGAATTCACAAGCTGTTTATGCCGGACAGAGACGGAAATTTAGGCGATGTTGTACTTGGTTACGATAATATCGAAGGATATTACGGAAATGACTATCAGGGTGCATGCATCGGAAGATATGCCAACCGTATTGGCAATGCTGAATTCACACTTGACGGAGTTACATATAAACTCGACAAGAACGATGGTGAAAACAGCTTACACGGCGGAACAACAGGTTATCATCAGTTAATCTGGGACTTAGTATCCCAGAATGACGGCGATGAGCCTTCAGTTACTTTCGCCCACACAAGTCCTGACATGGATGAGAATTATCCGGGAAAGCTGGAAATCAGGGTTACCTATTCCCTTTCCGCTGAGAATGAACTTAAAATAAGATATGAAGCTGAGTCTGATAAGAAGACAGTTTACAATCCGACCAACCACGCATTCTTTAACTTAACAGGCAAGCATGACAGCAAGGTTCTTGACACAGAACTTACAATTAATGCATCCTGCTTCACACCTGTTGATGATGAGCTTATTCCTACAGGCATGGTACTTCCTGTATATGAGTGCCTTGACTTTACAAAGGGAAAGAAACTCGGCAAGGATATGTTTGCTGAAGATCACACCATTGAACTCAATGGGGGTTTTGACCATAACTTCTGTGTTGACGGTGAAGGATTCAGACTTCACGCTGAAGCTTATGAGCCCGAAAGCGGCAGAGTTATGCAGGTTTACTCCGATATGCCGGGCATTCAGCTTTACACATTCAATAAAGCTCCGGATGTCATGGGTAAATACGGATGCAAAATGACCGACCACGGTGCATTCTGCCTTGAGACACAGTTCTATCCTGACTCACCGAACAACCCTTACTTCCCATTTACTTATGTAGTACCTGGTGAAAAGTTTGTCAGTGAAACTGTATATAAGTTCTCTGTAAAATAAAATCAGCTGACCGATTTTAATTTGTCGGTCAGCTTTTTCTTTTAGTATTTCCAGAAATAATCCATAAAAATCGGGATCTGTTTTTCCCAGTCTGCCTCGCAGTGATGACCGCCCATCTGGCAGTAAACCTCAGCATTTGCACCTCTGCGATGAAACTCATGCATAAAGAAAAGATTATGCTTTGCGGTCTGTGAATAGTATGGATTCGGCATTTTCTGAGCCTCTTCTGTTCCCCAGGAAAGGAAGAAAGTTGAGTCGTGGTTAATATAAGTTTCCCTTAAATCTCTCTTGAGATTATAATGACACATTCCTATGGCACTTGAAACACACGCAGCCTTTGAGAAAGTGGTGTTATACTTTATTCCACCATAAAGAGCCATAAGTCCACCCATGCTGGAACCGCCTATTCCGGTTGCTTCACGGTGTGGATAGGTTCTGTAATCACGGTCAATAACAGGCTTCAGCTCATTCACCATCCAGTTAAGTGTACTGTCACCTATACCCTCTATGTAGCCTGCAAATCCGCTGTTTACGGAATATGGACAGTACTCCGAGAGACGCTCGTTGCCGTTGTGTCCGCACTCAATACCTACAATGATAATTTTCTTCCACCATGAATCGAGAAACTCACGCATTCCCCATGACTTACCATAGGTTGCATCTTCATCATTGAACATATTGTGTCCGTCAAAGAAATACATTACAGGGTATCTCTCGTCAGTATTATAGTAATCGTTAGGAAGATAAATGTGAAGTTTTCTGTTCTCGTTTTTTGGCGTGAAAAAAATATCTCTTTTGATTATCATATTGGACCTCGTAAAAAATCCTCTCACCTGAAATGAGAGGATTGATAAATTATATTTTACCGTTTTCGATATCTGCGAGTTTGTCAACTCTGCGGCAGTGTCTGCCACCCTCAAACTCTGTCTTGAGGAACATATCTACCATTCTGAATGCTTCCTGCTTTGTAACCACATGACCACCCATGCAAAGAACATTTGCATTGTTGTGCTTACGTGTCATCATTGCAAGATATTCATCTGTGCAGAGTGCAGCTCTTACGCCGTTAACCTTATTTGCAGCCATAGAGATACCGATACCTGTGGAACAGATGAGAACACCGAACTCATTCTTACCCTCTGCTACACTACGTGCACATGGAGCAGCAATGTCAGGATAGTCTACGGAGTCTGTGTTGTAGCATCCGAAATCCTCAACAGTGTGACCTTCCTCAACAAGATAAGCCTTTACTTCCTCTTTGAGGTCAAATCCGCCGTGATCGCAACCGATAGCTATTTTCATATATTTTCCTTCTTTCGTTTATTTAATTCCCTTGTTGCCTGTGGAAGCTGAAGATACTTTGGCTGCACTTCAGCCGCAGAATAATTCTCCTCAGGCTTATATGATTTATATGCTGCCAAGGCAACGGATGAAGCTTTCTGGTACATGAGGTTAAAACCTGCAACTCTGACATTTCTATCTGTGAGAGTTGCCACTTTTTCAGCATAGTCACCCACTATCCAGAGATTATCTGTAGTATCAAGGCTCTCAATTTCAGTCTTTAAATCAGCATCACTGATAACCCTGTCATCACAGATACGTTCCATTGTTCCGTTAATAAGCCTGAATACAGCATTATAACACTGACCTACACGGGCATCTATGCAGGAATAGATAAGCTTTTCACCGTTATTATCATATAAATTAAAAGCAAGAGCTTCCAGAGAAGAAATACCCATACACTTTATTTTACCCGGAACAGCAAGACCCTTTGCGGTAGCTATGCCTATTCTGACGCCTGTAAATGAACCCGGGCCCTCAGAAACCGCGATAAGGTCGATATCTGATAGATTAATCTTAGTAAAATCGAAAACCGAGCTTACCATTGGCATTAAAGTCTGGCTGTGGGTAAATTTTGTATTGATATAATTCTCTGCAATAATCTTTCCATCCTCGAAAATTGAAACCGAAGCAGGAAAAGATGAAGTTTCCATTGAAAGAATTCTCATGCTAAATCCTCTATTGTAATAATTCTTTCGTCGTCGTTTTCTCCCTGAGAAAGCTCAACTATTATAGTGCTGTCAGGAAGTGCGCCCTCTATGTTCTCGCTCCACTCAATAAGCAGGACAGCACCGGTATCAAGATAATCAAAGAAACCGGTGGAGTATAAATCGTCCCATGACGTTATTCTGTACATATCGAAATGATAAACAGTCAGTCTTGGGGTATCATACTCATTAACAAGAGCAAAAGTAGGGCTTGAAACTATATTATCGGCTCCCAGACCATGGACCAATCCTCTTGTGAAGGTAGTTTTACCCATTCCCATGGAGCCTCTGTATGCTATGACTTCTCCTCCCTGTAAACCCAGGGAAAACTGAGCAGCAAACTGCTCAGTTTCCTCAGGAGAATGTGAAATAAACTTTTTCATTTATCAGAAAAGACCTGTAATAGTATCGTTCTCAACATCGATACCCTCAGCTGCAGGAACCTTTGGAAGTCCGGGCATAGTCATAATGTCACCTGCATAAGCAACAACGAAGCCTGCACCGTTGGAGAGTGTGAGATCTCTGATTGTAATCTCAAAGCCTGTTGGACGACCGAGAAGCTTTGCATCGTCAGAAAGTGAATACTGAGTTTTCGCAATACATACAGGAAGCTCGTCACCACCGAGAGCTCTGATATCCTTAATGGACTTGAGAGCCTTGCTTGTGAAGCTTACGCCGTCTGCTCCGTAGATTGTCTTAGCGATTGTTTCAATCTTCTTCTCAATTGGCATATCAATCGGATAGATTGGAGCAAAGTTATTCTTACCCTCGTTAGCCTCGATAACATCTACAACTGTCTGAGCAAGCTCCATTCCGCCTTCGCCACCCTTCATGAATACCTCAGAGAGAGCATATGGAACGCCGAGAGACTTACATGTATCATCGATAACCTTAAGTTCTGCCTCTGTATCGGATGGGAATCTGTTGATTGCAACTACAACAGGTACACCGTACTTCTGCATGTTCTCAACATGAGCCTTCATGTTTACGATACCTGCTTCGAGAGCAGCAACATTCTCGTTGGAGAGTTCTGCCTTTACAACGCCACCGTTGTACTTGAGAGCTCTTACTGTTGCAACAACAACGATTGCAGATGGTGTGAGACCTGCTTTTCTGCACTTGATGTCGAGGAATTTCTCAGCACCGAGATCGGAACCGAAGCCTGCCTCTGTGATGCAGTAATCAGCAAGCTTGAGAGCAAGCTTTGTAGCACGAACTGAGTTACAGCCGTGAGCGATATTTGCAAATGGGCCACCGTGCATAACTGCAGGAGTACCCTCTAATGTCTGAACAAGGTTAGGATTGATTGCATCCTTGAGGAGAGCTGTCATTGCGCCCTCTGCCTTGATGTCTCTTGCATATACAGGCTGGTTAGCATAGTTGTAAGCAATAAGGATATCACCGAGTCTCTTCTTGAGGTCTTCGATATCGTTAGCAAGACAGAGAATTGCCATTACTTCACTTGCAACTGTGATGATGAAGTGATCCTCTCTCGGAACACCGTTGATTTTTCCACCGAGACCTACGATGATATTTCTGAGGGCACGGTCATTCATATCAAGGCATCTCTTGATGAGAATTCTTCTTGGGTCTATACCGAGAACATTACCCTGCTGCATGTGGTTATCGAGCATTGCGCAGAGAAGATTGTTTGCAGATGTGATTGCGTGCATGTCGCCTGTGAAGTGAAGGTTGATATCTTCCATAGGAACTACCTGTGCGTATCCGCCACCTGCGGCACCGCCCTTAACACCGAAAACCGGTCCGAGAGAAGGCTCTCTGAGAGCGATAACAGCATTCTTGCCGATTTTTGCCATTGCCTGGCCGAGACCTACAACAGTTGTTGTTTTACCTTCACCTGCAGGTGTTGGGTTGATAGCTGTTGTGAGAATGAGCTTTCCGTCAGGCTTATCCTTAAGACGGGCAAAAAGAGTGTCATTGACCTTAGCCTTATATCTTCCGTAAGGCTCAAGTTCCTCTACTGCGATTCCAAGATTGGAAGCAATGTCGGCAATTGGAATAAGTTTTGCCTGCTGAGCAATTTCGATATCTGTAAGCATGAGTAAAGTGTCCTTTCTTACTTAGTCTTATAGTACTGATATTATAGAGCATAAAATATGTAAAGTCAATTTTATTCTGCCATTAAGTTGAATAATCCTCTGTTAAGTGGTATAATTCGGATATTGTTATAAGGAGACGATATATGAATAAAGAAAACAAAGAGAGTGCTCTTTTCAGATATCTGAAAAACACAGACTATATGCTATGGCTGATTATTGGCGTAATTGCCTTTTACAGCCTTATTCTACTGAAGTCCGTATCTCGAGCGACATATACCGACTACTATAAAACCCAGCTTCTGGCAGTTATACTAGGTATGGCGGGTGCCATTTTCGTTTCCATAATCGGATATGAGAGAATCGCAGGTTACTGGTATCTTGTTGCTGCAGGTTCCGCTTTTCTGATGATATACACAATTTTCTTCGGAATTAACATCTCCAGCGTTGGCGGTGTTAACGCGACAGCCTGGATCAGACTTGGCGGACGAACTTTCCAGCCATCGGAACTTGTTAAAATCGGATTTATAGTAACCTATGCAAAACATCTTTCCATCCTGGTTGAAAAAGGAACCGTAAACAAATTCAGCAATCTTATTCTTCTACTGTGCCATGCAGGTATTCCCTTTATGCTGTGCCACTTACAGGGTGACGACGGCGCAGGTGTTGTATTCC
>JAUNDK010000054.1 GCA_030526115.1 Clostridia bacterium | reverse complement strand
ATATAAAATCGGTTACATGGTTACAGATATATAAATATATAGAAAAAATAAAGGAATACAGCCTTTTTTCGGGGTTAAAGTCTGTAACCGGGTTCGCCTCGGAGCGGTTACATAAGGGCTACAGCTCAGTTACAGCCACCGAACTTGGAGAAGAAAAAGAAAAATTAAAAATATTATTTTCCTATAATGCCTATTGACAAAGTAGGAAATGAGTAGTACTATATCTCACACAGAAAGTGATGAAAATCACTTCGAATCAAGTTTAAACATCAGAGGACAATTAAAATGGAAATATACAGAGTTACATCAGAATCGGAAGCATGGAAAAGAAAGGCGTATGACTCCATAAGAGTGGATGCGTTCTGCTACGGTCAGAACATTCCCGTTGAGATAGAGTTTTCGGATGACGATGTAGAAGATGATTTTAACGGCATTCTTGTGGTGGACGATCATAAGCCGATTGCAGGCCTAAAAATTGTTTATCCCAATGAGAACACCGCAAAAATAGAGAGAGTCTGCACCGTGCGAGAGGAACAGAAATCCGGCTACGGCAGAAAGATGATTTCAGCGGCCGAGGAGTGGATTAAGGAAAAGGGCATATCCCATATAGTAATTTCCAGCCAGGACAGGGCAAGGGGATTCTACGAGAAATGCGGTTACACCTACAATCCTGATGTATCACCTAATGTATATAAGGTTCAGCCCAAAAAAGAAAAGAAGAAAGAGAATAAGCCAAAGGTGGAATTTCACCCCGATTTTGTATGCGTTCTTGTTGAGAAGCATATCTGATTAAGGAAAAGGAGAAAATTATCATGTCATGCTGTGATTTAAAAACAAAGGAGACTGCAGCCGCAGTAAGTTCATACACAGACGAAGAAGCAAGACTTCACGCTGAAGAGGTCGGTGTAGATCCAAGACCGAACGAGACTATTTCCGAGATTGACGAAAGAGGAGCTTTCATCCGTCAGCCAAATGCCTTTATAAAACCTTTCGGTGACGGCCCGGATGATAACCACGCTGATGAGTACAGATACGCAATTTACTGGGCCCACGGATGCCACTGGTCAAACCGTCCTGTTATTGTAAGAGACCTGCTGGGTCTTACAGATGTTATCGGTGATGTTGCCACAACATCTTCAGGTCAGACCAATGTTTACGGACACGGCTTCGCAAACTGCGAGGGCCACAAAGAGCCTTACTGCGGAGCTTACTTCCTCAGTGAGTTCTACAAGAGAGCAGACCCGAATTTCAAAGGTCGTGCCACAACACCTACCTTTGTGGATGTAAAAGAGAAAAAGGCTGTAAACAACGACTACCACAGACTCACAAACTACCTTGAGGTTCAGTTCAGAAAATTCCAGCCTGTGGATGCCCCTGATTTATACCCTGTCAAATACCGCAAGGAAATAGATGAGTTCAACGACTGGCTGTTCCCTACAATAAACAACGGTCATTACAGAATGGCTTTCTGCCAGTCATGGGAAGCTTACGAGGAAGCATATGAGGACTTCTTCGAGAACATCGAGAAGCTTGATAAGAGACTTGAAACCAACAGATTCCTTTTCGGTGACTATATCACAGACTCAGATGTAAGACTTTATGTTACTCTGGTAAGATGGGAGACAGGTTACTACCACAATGTGGGACCAATGAAGAAGCGTATCACAGAGTATAAGAATATCTGGGGCTATGTTAAGGATCTGTTCAGCCTGCCTGTATTCAGAAAATACACCTTCTTCGAGTTCCCTGAGAAGACCACAAAGGGAATATTCGCAAGCTACAGGGAGAGAATTGCCGCCAAGGTTCCTTACGATAAGCTCTGGGCAAGTGACGGCTCAAGAAAGCAGCTCTCCGCTGATCCCGAGAATGTATTCAAGAAGCACCCTGAGGGTGAAACAGCCGAGGACTATCAGTCCGTTATTTCCGTATCCAAGTGGAATTCTCCTTCCTGGGAGGACAGAAACCCAATGGTAAGAACTTTATCTCAGGACGCATCCGTCAACCCGATAGAGTCCAAGCTGAGAGACTGATTCAAATAGGGATTTACCCGTCAGAGCTTTATTGCATCCGGTGGGTAAATCCTTTATGCTTTTATTATATAAAGGAAAGCAGGTAAAACTATGATAAACAGAGAAAGATTATGGAATGAATTTCGTGTGCTGAATGCATTTGACTCCGAGTCATTTCATGAAAGAGATATAACAGAATACCTTGTAAACAAGCTGAAGTCCCTGGGTCTCAGTGTGGAAATCGATGATGCAGGCGAGAAGCTCCGCCCGAATGAGAAATCCGCAGGAAATATTTATGCCTTTCTGAAGGGCAACGCAGAGGGGGAAGCCCTGCTTTTCTCTGCCCATACGGATACGGTATCCCCGGGCAATAACAAAAAGGCAATTCTTCACGAGGACGGAAAGGTTACATCCGACGGAACAACCGTGCTGGGTGCCGATGATATTACCGGCATTGTGGCAATTCTCGAGATGCTTACGGTAATCGGAGAGGAGAACATCCCTCACCCGGATATTGAGGTGGTATTCTTTGCCGCGGAGGAGCCTTACTGCAGGGGTTCATCTGTCTTTGATTTTTCTAAAATTCATGCTAAATACGGATATGTGCTGGACCTTGACGGCCCTGTCGGAAAAATCGCCAACAGCGCACCCACCATACTTCAGTTTTCCGCAGAGATAACAGGCAGAAGCGCCCATGCAGGCTTCGAGCCCGAAAAGGGTATATCCGCAATCCTTGTCGCATCAGAGGCAGTCTCTGCCCTGAAGCTCGGCAGAATAGATGAATTCACCACAGCCAATGTGGGTCTTATTCACGGAGGAAGCGGAAAGAACATCGTTCCCGAAACCGTTGTGGTAGAGGGTGAAGTCAGAAGCTCCGTCAACGAAAAGGCTGTCGGAACAGTTAAAGAAATTAAGCAGGCCTTTAATCTTGCCGCAGAAAAGTACGGTGCGTATATTAAGTTCACTGTGGAAGAAATGGTCAGCGCATACAGTGTGGATGAAAACTCCCCTGTAATCGGGAAGTACAAAAAAGCCCTCGAAAAGCTCGGCTACGGTGAACCGGAGATAGTCTCAACCTTCGGTGGCTCCGATAATAATTACCTCAACAAATACGGCATAGAGGGAATAGTAATTGCCAACGCCATGAATAAGGTGCACACAACTCAGGAGTATTTCTATATGGATGAGCTGGAAAAGAGTGCGAAAATTCTTACAGAACTGGTTAAGGTCCGATAAGACATCATACTGAATCAAAAAGCTGACGGAGGAGAACAGATGAAAATAGCCCTGGCACAGATGAAAAATGAAGGTGACATACGGAAAAACCTTGAAAAAAGCCTTATGTATATTAAAAAGGCCGCTGAAAATCATGTGGATCTCATTCTGTTCCCTGAGGTGCAGCTGACGGAATTCTTCCCCCAGTACGAGGGGCAGGATGTCTCGAAGTACCGCCTGTCTGTGGACTCTGAGGAAGTAAAGGCTTTTCAAAAGGCAAGCAGGGAAGCGGGAATTATATCCGTGCCAAATATTTATTTTGAGGAAAACGGAAAGGCTTATGATGCTAGCCTGATGATAAATCATGATGGAACCATACTCGGAATTCAGAAGATGGTACACGTGGCACAGGCAGAAAAGTTCTATGAGAGGGATTATTACACTCCCTCGGACGATGGCTTCAAGGTCTTTGATACGGACTTCGGAAAAATAGGAATAGTGGTGTGTTTTGACAGGCATTACCCTGAGAGCATAAGAACAGAGGCTCTTATGGGTGCGGATCTTATTCTTATTCCAACAGTGAACACCAAGGCGGAGCCATCGGAGATATTCGAGTGGGAACTGAGAATTCAGGCTTTTCACAACAGTGTGGCAATAGCCATGTGCAACAGAGTGGGCACAGAAGGAGAAATGGACTTTTCCGGAGAAACAATTGCGGTCGATGCAAACGGAAACAGACTCATAAAGGCCGACGACAGAGAACAGCTTGTTTTTGCTGATATCAGTCTGTCAGAATCGGGAAAAATCAGAGAAAGCAGACCATACACTCAGCTGAGAAGAAAAGAATTCTACGAGTAATTCTGAACCGGGTCATGTTTTATACGTCCCTCCTGATGCAGACAGGGTAAATACCCGAAGCTGCTTTAAGAGATGAAAAAAGAATAACCAACATACAGAACAGATAATCAATTGTAAAGAGATAAAAATCCGTTTTATCGCAAAAGAAAAAGCCGTAGCCCCTTTCGGAGTTGCGGCTTGAATTATTATCATCTTATATGTCTGCTGTTTCTGTTGCGGAAGTAAAGCAACATTGTCATGGCAAAGCACAGAAATTCAGAGAGGAATGCAGACCACCAGATTCCGTTTTTCTCGAAGATCATGGTGAGAACCTGAAGGCTTAATGCCACAAAAACAAGTCCTCTTCCGAGGGATACCGCCATGGCGGATTTCGGGAACTCGAGGGATGTGAAATATCCTCCGATTATAATGTTGAAACCGCAGAGAAGGAATGACCATGAGAATCCGTGGAATGCTCTGATGGTTTCTTCTATCAGCATGGAATTATCGGTAATGAACATTGTGGCAAGAGGCTCTGCAAGCAGCCAGCATGCACCAAACAGTATGACAGAGAGCACACCACCGGCACAAAGGGCGTATCTGAGAAGTGTGTGATACTTTTCGTGCTCCTGCTTGCCGAAATAATAGCTTACAAGCGGCTGAATTCCCTGGGCTATGCCTGCCATTGACATGACACCGATGGTACTTATATAGCTGACGATGGTGTAACTTGCGATGTATGCCTCACCGAGCCAGATAAGAATGAAGTGATTGAACAGGAATATTACTATTCCGGCGGAGAATTCCGTAATGCCTGAGGCAAGACCGATTTTAACGGTTCTTACAAGCAGACCTGCATCAAAGCGGAATTTAACCAGCTTCATGTTTGTCTTTTTACCACAGAAATGTGTCAGGTAAAGAAGTACTACTATAAACTGAGAAAAGCCTGTGGCGAAGGCGGCACCGAAAACACCTTTTTTCCATACTATGACAAACAGGAAATCGAGAATGCAGTTGATGATACATCCGCTGGTTACTATTATTGTTGCTTTCATTGGGTAACCGTCGGTTTTAATCATAACCTCAAGGGAATATGAGATAATGAAAGCAAAGCTGAAAGATGCTATGGTTACAAGATAGGTGCGTACATCGCCTATTGTTTCCGGTCCGGCACCGAGGAACAGCGCAATCGCCTCCGATTTCCATATTACAACAGCTGTGATAATAAGGGAAATAACCGTGGAGCAGAGAATGTTCTGTGTAAAAACCTGCTGGGCTTTGTCCTTGTCACCCTCGCCGAGAAAAATCGCGATGATGGTAGATGATCCAACAGAGAAACACAACGCTACCGAGAACAGTAAGGTAACAAAGGGCATTGCTATGTTTACTGCCGAAAGTGCCATGGCAGAAACGCCCCTGGCAACAAAAAGACCATCGATCATGGTGTAAAGTGCGAATACCCATTGTGCGACCATCGATGGAATGATAAATCGGAAGAAATCGCTTCGCAGTGATTTGCCTTCCAGCTGCATGAATAACAACCTCCAGTAACTGTTAAATTTTTATGTGACTATAATACTCTAACTTCATATTAAATCATAGATTCATGTCAGAGTCAAGCGAAAACAGACCGGTTTAAAAATATATTAATCCAAAACTGATTTCAGCAGACCTTTTCACATTTTGAAAGGTCTGCTTTTTCATTAGTTATAACTTAAGAGTTCAAAGTATTAAATCTGTATTTCTTTAGAGGTAAACTATGTTTTTCCTTAGCGGGTCGGCATCTCTGTTTCCGTCAGAATCGCGCATCTGTTTCGCAGATAGCGTCTCTCTGACTGTGTTTACTTTGTTGCAATTCTTAAATATGCATTCTGAATTTGATGTAACATACTGTGTTGCAAAAGATATTTCAAAAGCGTGTGTCATGTGGTGGAATAATCGAAAGTAAAAGATTATAATATAGCCATCATAAGGCCTGTGATAAAAACTGAAGGAGGAGATTTATGAGCTTAGGAAGAAACATTGCGTACCTTCGCAAACAGAAGAAAATCACCCAGGAGAACCTCGCGGAAATGATGGGAGTTACAAGGCAGACCGTATCAAGGTGGGAGTCCGATGAAGTAACTCCGGAGCTTAACAAACTTATTGAGCTCTCCGAAAGATTCGCATGTAAATTAGATGAACTCGTTAAGGAGGATTTAGCGGCTATGGATAAGATTTATTCCGAAATTCAGATTAAACGTGTGCCTTCGTTCAGAATGGCAAGATATGTGGTTATTTCCCCGAATCCTGAGGATGATGCACAGAATGTCATAAGGTCATGGGCGGCAAAATCCGGTCTCAGCACATTCTGCCCTGATTATAAAATGATAGGCTGGGATTTCCCGTTTGTCAGCTCAGAACAGCAGAACCGTTTCGGCATGCATGGCTATGCGGCGGCTGCGCTGCTTCCCGATGGTTTCGAGACCGAGTGTGAGGGCGTGGAATATGCTGTTAATCCTGAGGAGGATTATGCTGTGATAACCATCACAGAACCGTTTATCCGTCCATTCGAGAGAATTCCGAATGCTTACAGAACAGTACTTGATTATCTCAGAGATAATTCAATGAAAGGCATGCACAGAGAAGATGCCTTAAGCTGTTTCGAACATGAATATGTAAAAGACGGTGTTACATTCATGGATGTTTATGTTCAGGTGGATAAGGTTTAAAAGACAGGTATAATCGACAGAGGTCGTCTGCTTCGGCAGACGGCTTTTCTTTTTGTGTTATGCACTTTATTTTGTGTTCAAAAGGGTATATACTTATATTACATAATTATGAAACATGATTATTCCGGAGGAGTTTATATATGTATAAAGAATATGTCATAGGTGTGGATTTCGGAACCGATTCCGTCAGAGCCGTGGTGGTTGACACCGCAGACGGCAAACAGATTTCGTCTGCGACATCATATTATAAAAGGTGGAAGCAGGGTCTTTACCGTCACCCGGAGAAAGCAGTATTCAGACAGCATCCCCTTGATTATCTCGAATCCCTGGAAGAGTGTATTAAAAATTCTCTTGCAGATCTCAGCGATGAGGAGAGAGGGTGTATAAAGGGAATAGGCGCAGATACAACAGGTTCAACACCGGTGCCCGTAAACAAAGAAGGCACACCCCTTGCGCTCCTTGATGAATTCAGAGAAAACGAAAATGCCATGTTTTTCCTTTGGAAAGATCACTCTGCCTTCAGAGAAGCCGAGGAAATAAACAGAGCATTCAAACATGGAAGTGAAACAGATTACTGTAAATATCAGGGAGATTACTGCGCTGAATGGTTTTGGGCAAAAATTCTCCATGCTGTAAGAAACGATGAATCGATTCGGGAAAATGCCTATACCTGGCAGGAGCACAGCGACTGGATAACAGCCGTGCTGTGCGGAGAAACCCGCCCCGAAAAGATATATCACGGAGCCTGTGCGGCGGGACACAAGGCATACTGGCACAGCGAGTGGGGAGGACTGCCATCTG
Source organism: Clostridia bacterium (assembly GCA_030526115.1). Classification (GTDB taxonomy): domain Bacteria; phylum Bacillota; class Clostridia; order Oscillospirales; family Acutalibacteraceae; genus SIG603. The sequence goes on along the minus strand of JAUNDK010000054.1, from coordinate 8,830 downwards.
CTGAATTGCTTGGAAGCCTTGATCCATACCTTGTAAAAGTACGTGAGAGATACGGTAATTCTCCAAAGCCATCAACAGAATGTGTAGGAAAATTGTGCCCGGAGTGGGCGGAAAAGCTCGGCCTTAGTGAGAATGTAATTATATCGGGAAGTTCCTTCGATGCCCATGCAGGTGCCGTGGGAGCCGGTATCGGAGAAAACACCCTTGTGAGTTCCATAGGAACCTCAGCCGGTCATATGATAGTGGAGAAAAAGGGGAAAAAACCTGATGGAAACATGAACTGTTTCTGCGGTCGTGCGGAAGATTCCATTCTCCCCGGTTATGTGGGTGTGGAAACAGGTCAGGCGGCATTCGGTGATATTTTCGCATGGTTCAGAAATCTGCTCATGTGGCCGCTGAGGAATATTGAACATGCTTTGTCCGAGGAAGAAGTCACCAAAATAGAAGATGAACTCCTCGCAAAGCTTCAGGAACAGGCCGAAAAACTCCCACCGGAGCCTTTCCCTGTAAGTGTAGACTGGTTCAACGGACGCCGTTACCCAAATACAGATGACTCTCAGGATGGAATGATTGACGGACTCACTCTCGGAATGGATGCACCCTATGTTTTCCGAGCCCTTGTTTTCGGTGCAATCTGCGGAATGAAGAGGATAATAGACGGACTTGAATCTCAGGGCATTTCAATCGACAGTGTAACAGCCGTGGGCGGTATTTCGAAGAAATCTCCGTTTGTAATGCAGATGATGGCGGATGTACTTGATAAAAAAGTAGCTGTTGTGGATGCAGACCAGACCTGTGCCCTCGGTGCGGCAATTTATGCGGCGGTTGCAAGTGGTGTCTACGGCAGAATTGAAGATGCAGGTGACCACATGGCTGCAAAAACAGTCAGGGAATATCTTCCGGATGGAGAAAAGCGGGATTTTTACAGAACACATTATGGTGAATATCTGAAACTTGCGGAATTTGCGGAGGGAAACTGACGAATAAAACAGGAAGAAACCGGACTCATCCTGAGAAAATGAGTCCGGTAATTTATATGTATGGATTTTTACAGTTCATATTTGCCTTTCAGAAATTCAATGAAACTCATCGTTGCTCTGTCGAGCTGACGGTTTCTGTCCCAGCATATGAAGGTGTTTGTTTCAAGCACAGGTGAAAACGGGATAAATTTAAACTGCGCAGGATCGAGAATTCCTGCAATGCCGCTTACTGTAACGGAATACCCCTTGTGAGTGGATACAAGATACGAGCTGATAAAGAGGTTGTATGTCGCAATTGTCTGAAGATGGGATATGTCGGAATCGAGCCAGTTTGCAATCATATTCTGGGTTTCCTGTCTTTCGGGAATAATCAATGGAAGAGTTCTTGCCTTCTGCCGTGATATTGATTCAAGCTGTGAGAGTTTATCGTCAGCTCTCATAAGAAGTCCCCATTTTCTTTTTATATCCAGCCTGATAATTTCGTAGTTGTTTGTTTCCACAGGCTCCTGAAACAGGGCCAGATCTGTCTTTCCACGGCTGAGATATTCTTTTGTTCTGGTGGTGTTCTCGAAATTAATATCAAAGCTTACCATGGGATGTGTCTGACGGAATTCTTCCGCGAGTTTTTCCAGAGCACCCGAGGCTTCAATTTCCGTGCAGCTGATGTTTATATTGCCTATTATATTTTTATCCCTCATGCTAAGCTCTTCACGGGTGATTTCCTCGAGGGCGATTATCTGTTCGGCACGATTTCTCAAAAATCTGCCTTCTTCTGTGAGAAGTGTTTTCTTTCCTCTCTCGAAAAGCTTTACTCCGATTTCGCTCTCGAGCATCTGAAGCTGACGTGAGAGAGCAGGCTGTGTAAGATGCACTTTTTCTGCCGCTTTGGAAATGCTCTGTTCTTGTGCAACGGCAAGAAAATATGTCAAAGTTTTAATTTCCACTTTATCATCCTCTGAAAATAATTCTTATATGTATTATAACCTATGTCTTTGGGTATTATCAATTAAATTTCCATGTGTTATGCAAATAATTTATGGATAAGGCATAATAAAACGGCATTTTACATTATTGTGCTTCTGGAATATAATAAAACCATAAGATAATTGTAAGGAGGATTTTTCCATGAAACGCATTGTAGCTTTAATGCTCACACTCGTGCTGGTATTCGGTCTTATATCCGTTACAGCATCAGCAGAAGAAACCGAGGAACCCGTTATGCCAAAGGTAACAGCAATTTCAGCTCAGACACATGTTGAAGATTATGGTCAGGTTGTAACATCATTTGAACTCACATTTGACGGAGACATTGAGGTAATGGCTCTTCAGGCATGTAATTTTGCCGTGGAAAATAACCTGATACATCCTGTAATGGCAGACTGTTCAGCCGGTGTTACAGCTTTGGAAGCAGCTGCCGAGAAGCTCACTCTCACAGTTGATCCGTTCCTTTATGCAAAGGGATTTAAAATCACACTGGTAAGAGACGGCGCTGTTGATTTCACATTCACAGCAGAAGATGTATCTGAAGTTAAAACAGATATTGTTGATACATTTGAGGCAGGAACAAGCGAAGGCGGACTCAATTACAGATATTATGCACCTGAGAGCGAGGAAGCACTTCCACTCGTAATCTGGTTCCATGGCGGCGGAGAGGGCGGCACAGATAATTCTCTTCAGCTCACAGCCAACAGAGGCGCAGTATGCTTCGCAGAGCCTGAGTATCAGGAAAAGCATCCTTGCGTGGTTCTCGCTCCGCAGTCAGCAAACAGCTGGGCAGCAGAGGAACTCGATGAAATAGCAGCAGTTGCACAGAGCCTTATAGACGAAGGCAAGGTTGATGCAAACAGAGTTTATGCGGTAGGTCTTGCAGCACAGCAGGCTACACTCAGATTCTCAGCATCTCACAGAGATTTACTCGCCGCCGCAATGCCTATCATTTACTGGAAAGACTTTGATGAAGACTGGACTTCTCTTCAGGATCTCCCAATGTGGTGTGCAATCGCAGAGAACGATTTCACCGGTGAGGCACCTAACATGCAGGCTTTTGTTGATGACATGACAGCTGCCGGCAACGAGAACGTTAAGCTCACAATCTGGACAGACGAAGAAATGGGCGAATACGGACTCTTCGGAGGACTTCTCCACTGGGGCTGGATTCCTACAATAAACAATCAGGAAATGATTGACTGGCTCTTCACATGGAGCAGATAAAAAGCTTTTAATACAGACTCGGGGGTCGGTTAAACCGGCCCTCTTTTTTCACGCAAAAACATTAGAAAAACGGTGTTGTTCGTCTTGATATGTGTTATAATAACAGAAATATATAAAGGAGGGGTCGCATATGCATCCTGTTGCAGTCCTGTTCTCAATTTTCGCTCTTATTATGATGGTTTTCGGTGGTCTGGTATATTCCGGTAACACAGAGCTTATCAGAAGTCTGAAATATACAAAGGTAAAGAATGTCAGGGAATATGCGAAATTTCTCGGGAAATCCATTGTTCTTGTAGCTGTGGTAATTCTGGCGGGAAGCCTTATAAGTGCAATTGTGAAAGCGGTAATATCACTTGTTTTGACCGTAATTGTGATAGTAATCGTTTTTGTTATTATATCAGGGGCATCAAAAAAATATTACTGATGGCTTAATCTTCGATTACCCTGTTTAAAACTTGTGTATTTTGCATAATAAATATGCGAAAAGTTTTACAGCAAAAAGTTTCCGAAAATGATATAATAATCCCATATATGAAAATATGTTATGTAAAACCGATGTAGAATGAAATGAGGAAATACGATGAAAAAAATTACATCACTTCTGCTGATTCTGATTATGCTTTCTGTCTGCTCTTTTTCGGTTAATGCGAAAGAGGGAAATTGCAAAAATGTAATTGAAAGCGTTCTTAATGATTTCAACAGCACAAATGAAAAATGCGGAAGTTCTCCTCAGCAACAGGTTAACGGTTCATACAGATGTGTTGATCTGCTGTATATTATCGCATACGAGCTGGATGACGGAACACATACCGATAAAATAGATGCTCTCTATGATACTCTCTACGAGAATAACAATGACTGCGAAGGTTCATCACAGCAGATAAGAAACGGCATGTATCGCATGATGGAGTTTTTTGAGGTTATTGCAAGAGAGCTTGATAAAAACGGTGACTATGCAGAACGCATAGATGCTGTTATGACAGAATATGAAACCGTCGATACATCAAGCTCAGGAACATCCGAGCAGTGCGCAAACGGTGCTTACAGATGTGCTGAACTTCTTGAAATTATCGCACTTGAGTTCGATGAAGAAGGACTTTTCTCAGATGAAATAGGCAAAATCGCAGATGATCTTGTACTCAAGGACAAAAACTGTCCGGGAGATTCCCAGAAACTTGCAAACGGATCTTACCGCATGGCGGAGATGCTTCGTGTTATAGCAGGTATTCTCGATAAAGACGGAGAATACACAGATGAAATCGGTGAAATTGAGACAAACTTCCTTGAAAATCACAAAACCTGCAACGGAGCTCCTCAGCAGAGTGTAAACGGATTATACAGCTGTGTGGACTACCTCTCCGTAATTGCAAATGTACTGGACATATAATTAAGATTTAACTGATATTGGGACGAGCTTTTCCTGTTCGGGAGAGTTCGTCTTTTGTTTTTCAGGTGGCTTCTCCTGAACGTGTAACCTGTCTTTCTCCAAGCAGATTATTCCACATTGATCTGCAGATAATCGGAGTCAGATTATGTAATATTTGCTCTTTGCATCGAAAATACCCACAAAAAGCTATAAAATCACCATTTTAGAAAGCGCTGTTCTGTTGTATAATATGGAAAAGGGGTGATTATATGACAAAGAAAACAAGGCTCGATTTCAGCTGTTATCTTTTCCTGATCTTTCTCGTGGGCTGTTTTGTCGGCTGGGTATATGAGGAAATCTTCTACCTTGTGACAGAGGGGATGCTTCGCAACAGGGGAATACTCTACGGCCCGTGGCTTCCGATTTACGGTATCGGTGCACTTGGAATTTATTCGATGAAACCGCTTAAGAAAAAACCGGTGATTCTGTTTCTTATGTGCGCACTGGTAACAGCCGTGGTTGAGTATTTAATCGGCTGTGTTGGTATTTACTGCTTCGGAATGCGGCTCTGGGATTACCGTGGACTTTTCCTTAATTTTCAGGGAATAATCTGCTTTCGAAGTGTTATGAGTTTTGCTGTAATGGGCGTTGTATTCCATTACCTGATTGAACCGAATTCCGAGAAACTTGCAAAGAAAATACCATCGAAGATACTCAGGGGAATATGCGTTGTTCTGCTTATTCTGTTCGTTGCAGACTGTATATTAAGCGCATTTTTCCGTACTCCCATTCTTTACTGAGATTCAGTTCCTCTGTCCAACATCGGACAGAGGTTTTTCTTTGTATAATCACACAAAATCAGATTGATATTACAGGAAGTTTGCAATATAATTAATCGTAGTTTTTCACAAAGGAGAAGTTGATATGGATAACGCAAAACTGATTAAAATGCTTGAGAAACCGACAGGCAGAATTGATGTAATACTCGATACAGATACATACAACGAGATAGACGATCAGTTCGCCCTTGCATATATGGTAAAATCTGACGAGAAACTGAATGTGAAAGCGATTTATGCCGCTCCGTTCACCAACGATAAATCCACCGGTCCGAAGGATGGTATGGAGAAAAGTTACGATGAAATCATGAATATTCTCACTTTGCTTGAAAGGGAAGACCTTAAGGCAAATGTTTTCAGAGGTTCCGAAACCTATCTCCCATCTGAAAAGGAAGCTGTTGTTTCGGATGCCGCAAAAGACCTTGCGGACCGTGCAATGAATTACACCTCGGAAAATCCCCTTTATGTGGTTGCGATAGGTGCAATAACCAATATAGCTTCGGCGATAATAATGAATCCTGAGATAACCGACAGAATCGTAATAGTATGGCTGGGCGGAAATGCCACCCATTGGCCGGATAACCATGAGTTTAATCTTTATCAGGATGTAGCGGCGGCAAGGGTTGTTTTCGGTTGCGGTGCAGCTCTTGTTCAGCTTCCATGCATGGGCGTTGTATCTGCCTTTTCAACAACCGGTCCTGAGCTGGAATATCACCTTAAAGGAAAAAACAGACTCTGCGATTATCTTGTTGAATACACATGCCTTGAGGCGGTGAAGTATAATTCTCACCCGACATGGTCAAGGGCAATATGGGATGTTACCGCCGTTGCGTGGCTCCTTGACGGAGATTTTGAGGAGGACTGCCTCATCCACAGTCCGATTCCCGAGTATGATGACAGATGGTCCTTCGATAATAACAGACATTTCATCAGGTATGTGTATCACATAAACCGAGACAGCCTGTTTGACGATCTGTTCTCAAAACTCGCAAGGTGAGAAATATGAAAAACTCCGCAAAGCTTTATCTCAGAATTTCAATAGTTCTTTTCTGGTTTGCCCAGTATGTGTATATACCGTATCAGACACCTTATCTCACAGCCATGAAACTTTCTTCCGATTTTGTGGGAGTTGTGGTCGGAGCCTACGGAATTTCACAGATGCTTCTTCGTCTGCCTGTGGGTGTTATGGCAGACAGTGCCAACCGGCACAAAGTGCTGATAATTCTCGGTGCGCTTTCATCGGGCCTTGCTTCGGTGTTCCGAATTGTACTTGACAGTGGTGTTGGTTTTCTTGTGGCAAACATATTCTCCGGCCTTGCCTCTGCCATGTGGATTTCTTTTATGGTTCTGTTTATGTCCATGTTCGGCGAGAATGAGCAGCAGAAGGCCACGGCGGAAATTTTCGTAGCGAACAACCTTGGCATGCTTCTCGGTTTTGTCACCAGTACCCTTTTATATGAACTTCTCGGTATGCGTATCATTTGTGCGCTCAGCGTTGCGGGAGGACTCCTCTCTGCGCTCATTGCCACAAAACTTCCCAAGGGGGAGAAGATGGGCAATCCGCCTCCTGTAAAAGAACTTCTGAAAATATGTACCGAGAAGAACCTAGTGGTTTTCTCACTTTTTGCGGTTGTTCAGCAGGGCGTTCAGATGTCCACCACCATGAGCTTTACTAATCAGGTTATAAAGGATATGGGTGGTTCCTCCGCTTCTGTCGGTATTTCATCCATAATATACATGTGCTCGGCGGTTGTGTGTTCAAAACTTGCCTCCGGTTCACTGCTTGTGAAAATAGGACCATCAAAGTGTATTCCCGCAACCTTTCTCACAACAGCACTTTACTGTGTTTTTGTTCCCATGTGTACAGAGATATGGCAGCTGTGCCTTTTACAGCTTTTGCCTGGTCTTTCCTCGGGTGTTCTGCTTTCTAATCTGACAAGTGAAGCGATGAAGTTTGTGCCGCGGGAGAAAAAATCCACAGCTATGGGATTTTATCAGGCAGTATATGCTCTGGGCATGACATTTTTCCCGATTATCTGCGGAAAAATCGTGAATATATCATCTATGAGGTATGCTTATTTCGTACTTGCAGCAATACTTGTAATTTCATCAATCTTATCTGCGTTTTACTATACATGCAGACAAAAAAGAGGCTGATACTTCAGATTCTTTTGTTTCACTTGACTAAAATAGCGACGTGTAGTAAAATATATTATGTTTATTTTATGTAAAGCAAAGGATGATAAGAATGAAAAATAACGGAGAGTTAAACTCGGTTATAAAACTCTCTTATCGCATGAACACAGTTATACTGATGTGCGTGCTCATTATGATGGGTTACTTTAAGTGGTTCCGGGTTAAGTTTATGTTCTGGCTGTCTGTTCCGTACATAGTGATGTATCTTTCTCATTATGTGCTGATCAGAAAACTTCATCTCACCGCATTTGTGTGGTCTGTTTACAGCCTCATGACTACATATATGATCAGCGCCACGGTGTGCATGGGTGTTTCCTCGGGTTTCATACTCTACTGTATGTCGCTTATTCCCATAGCATTCTACCTGGAGTACATTTCATACAGGATAGATTTCAAAAAAGTAAGTCCGCTTATACTCACAAGTATGCTTCTTGCGGGATCATGCGTCAGCGCTCTTTATTCGCTTCTGTGCGGACCTGTCTATGAGATAGAAAGAGAAAGCTCCGAGATAATGTTTATGGTCAATGCCGTAGCGGTGCTGTTCTTCCTTGTAGCATATACAATCTACATAACAAAGTCGATTATCACATCGGAAAAATCGCTGAATCGACTTGCCATAACAGATCCTCTCACAAAGTGCTACAACCGCAACTACATGATGAATCACCTCAACTCCCTTGTGGAAGAAAACGAGGCAAAAGACTGCTGGATTTCCCTTGTGGATATAGATGATTTCAAGCAGATAAACGATACCTACGGCCACAATTTCGGTGATACCGTACTTAAAACCATAGCCGCAAAACTGATGAGTGACAGCGATGTTACCGTTGCAAGATGGGGTGGTGAGGAGTTTGTTCTCTGTGCGAAAAGCTCAAAGGTAAACAGCAGTTACATGGAAATGGTGAGAAACGCGGTGGCAAATCACCCTTTCGAGTATGAGGGTAAAAAGGTGAGAGTCACAATCTCATCGGGTGTTTCCGACTACGGTTCTTTCTCGAATACCGATGCGTGGATAAAAGATGCCGATATGAAGATGTATGTTTCAAAAGGAAGCGGCAAAAACCAGACAATATACTGATAAATGTCTCCGTTCTTATGAACGGAGATTTTTTTCGTCAAACTGCCATATCGAAACAAAAATTATTATAACTATTGCCATATTGAGAAAATAATCCGCAGACAATATAATTAAAGTAGAATAACAGACGAAAAATGCGGCAAACAAGCCATTTTTCTCT
>JAUNDK010000053.1:14609-16507 GCA_030526115.1 Clostridia bacterium | reverse complement strand
CCCCTTTATTACATCGGACTGAACTTCCTGTGCTCATTCTTCCCCGGAAGCCACAGCAAATGGATAGGTCTTTTCATGAATCTTGTGCTGTTTGTGCTTTCACAGTCAGCCATGTTTTTCCTGACATTCAGGTTTATCAAAAACAAATGGCTCAGATTTCTTCCTATAATCACCTACGGTTTCTCTTTAGCTGCCGTAAATACTGTTCTTTTCATTAGAATGTATATGTTAATGAGTTTTGAAGGTCTTCTTCTCCTCTCATTTATCACTCTTCTTCATGACAATGTATTAAATACATTAAACGGAAAAACATACAGCAAAAAGATTCTTGCAATTCCTTATGCCGGACTGTTTATCACCATGATGGCCGGATTGCTCACCCAGTATTATTTTGTTATATTTGCATTCTTTGTCTGCGCAGTAATGGGGATCTGGCTTCTCGCAAAAAAGCAGATTAAAAGAGCATTTCTGTTTGCAGTAAGCGTATTTGCCGGAATGTGCGGAGCATACGTTCTGTTCCCTGAAATGAGAATTCACATATTTGAGGGTTATCGTGGCGACGAAGCCGTGGATAATCTTTTTTCCGGTGAAGGACTTGCCATAAGACTCGGCAATATGTTTGAAAACATCAACACCCAGATGTATTCCAGGTTTGGATATGTTATTCTCGGAATTGTTCTTTTCTCACTTATCGTCAGCGTTGTATATAAGATTGCAAAAAAAGAGAAAAAGGATTATGCTTTCGGTATTATTCTTGTACTTGCGGGACTTGTGGGTTATTTCTTTATTGTTACCAAGATTTCCCCATACTCCCACTTCAGATATGTAGCAATCATATTCCCTTCCGTTGCACTTGTCGTGGGCATCATTGTTGATTCATTCACATTTTCAAAGCCCACAAAAATATATGCTCTTATTCTCTCGGTTGTTATGATTGCAGCCACATGTGCAAGCAGTATAATTACTCAGCCTGAATTTCTTTATAAGGGATATAACGAGGTTATCAGCCGGGTTGATGCCGACGAAAATCCAAAATGTTTCTATATTAAATCCGATGATTCCGCTTATGCTGTAATAGAATTTGAGGATCTTTTCGGACACATGGACGGAACATACATCATCAAAACCGAAGAGCTTGAAGATCATATTGATGTTATCAACGAAACATTGGCTGAAAACGGCGAGGCATATCTGATTCTTGACGGTACCGCAAAACGCCTTAAATGTAAGGATAAAATCCTTAAGCTTACCAATGCGGATTCCGTTGATATTTTATTCGGATACAAATCGATGAGCATAATGGGCTCAAGAGGTTCACTTTATAAAATTACAGCCAAAGCCTGATTTATGAGGTAAAAAATGAAACTTACAATAGTAGTACCATGTTATAACGAAGAAAAAGCCATCCCGATTTTCTATAATGAAGTCGAAAAAATTCTCGGTGACGGTTCTGTTATCAATCATGAGGATTATGAATATCTTTTTATAAACGATGGTTCAAAAGACAAAACTTACGAAGTGATGAAAGAGCTCAGCACAAAGGATACCCGTGTGAAATATGTGAGTTTTTCAAGGAATTTCGGAAAAGAGGCCGCAATTTTTGCTGGACTTGAAAATGCAAAAGGTGACTATGTTACAATTATGGATGTCGATCTTCAGGATCCGCCAAGCCTTCTCCCCGAAATGCTCAGTATAGTTGAATCCGGTGATTATGACTGCGTTGGTTCAAGACGTGTAGACAGAAAAGGAGAGCCGAAAATCCGCTCATGGTTTGCAAGAAAATTCTATCAGCTCATGGGGAAAATATCTGACAGCGAAGTTGTCGACGGCGCAAGAGATTTCCAGATGATGAACCGCAAGGTTGTTGACGCTATTCTCTCCATGGGTGAATACAACAG
>JAUNDK010000053.1:8706-14599 GCA_030526115.1 Clostridia bacterium | reverse complement strand
ATTTTCGGCTGGATAGGATTCAGAAAGAAATGGCTTGAGTTTGAAAATGTGGAAAGATCTGTGGGAGAAACAAAGTGGTCATTCTGGAAGCTTTTTGTGTATGCAATTGACGGAATAATTGCTTTCTCAACTGCTCCACTGGTCATAGCCTCTGTGTTGGGTGTTCTTCTGTGCATAGTGGCATTTGTTTTTATACTCTTTATTATTGCAAGAACACTGATTTTCGGAGACCCCACAAGCGGATGGCCGTCAATGGTCTGCGTTATCCTCTTTGTAAGCGGAATTCAGCTTCTTTGCATGGGTATTCTCGGTCAGTATCTCGCCAAAACCTATCTCGAGACAAAAAACCGTCCGAAATACCTTGTTCAGGATGACAATGTCAATTGACTTTATTCTGAATAACTGATATAATATCAACGTTGAGCAAAGGCGCTCGTTCCAATCCGGGAACGAGTGTCTTTTTTTGTTTTAGAAAGAAGGAAAGAAAGATGGCAATCCACGAAGAATGCGGTGTTTTCGGAGCATGGGCACCAAAAAACGAGAATCTTGCCTCCACCGCATATTATGCTCTTTACGCACTTCAGCACAGAGGTCAGGAAAGCTGCGGAATTGTAGTCAACGACGACGGAATATTCACTACTCACAAAAATCTCGGCACTGTCGGTGAGGTTTTCACACCATCTGTTATGAGTGATTACCCTGAGGGAACCATGGCAGTAGGCCATGTCAGGTACGGAACCACAGGCGGAACAAATCGAGCCAACACACAGCCGATAGTTGTTAATCATCAGAAAGGCAAACTTGCTCTTGCCCACAACGGTAATCTGAGTAACGCTTATGAACTTCGAACAGAACTGGAATTAAACGGTGCAATTTTCCACGGAACATCAGATACGGAAATCATCGCATACATAATCACTCAGCAGAGACTAAAAACACCATCAATAGAAACAGCCGTGAGCAAAACCATGGACCTGCTTGACGGTGCCTATTCCCTTGTTCTTATGTCCTCTGCAAAACTGATTGCGGCAAGAGACCCAAACGGATTCAGACCGCTATGTTACGGTAAAACCGAAGACGGAACCTATATTATCGCCTCCGAGTCCTGTGCACTGACTGCAGTCGGCGCTACTATCGAGAGAGATCTGCTTCCGGGTGAAATCATCGTTTTTGATGAAAACGGAATTCACTGCGATACTTCTCACTGCGGAACAAGAACTCATTCCCCATGTATTTTTGAATATATATATTTTGCAAGACCTGACTCAGTGATTGACGGTGTATCCGTCCATAATGCGAGAAAAGAGGCAGGAAAGCTCCTTGCAAAGCGCCATCCGGTTGATGCAGACCTCGTTATAGGTGTACCTGATTCCGGCCTTGACGCGGCTCTCGGATATTCTGAGGAATCGGGAATTCCGTTCAGCATAGGCTTCATAAAAAACAAATATATAGGCAGAACCTTTATATCTCCGGGGCAGGGCAACAGAATAGACCAGGTTAAAATAAAACTCAGCCCTATCAGCTCAGAAGTAAAGGGAAAGCGGGTTGTTCTCATAGATGATTCCATAGTAAGAGGAACCACCAGCGGACAGATTGTAAGTCTGCTGAGAAATGCCGGTGCAAAAGAGATACACATGAGAATATCCTCTCCCCCTTTCCTCAACCCATGTTATTACGGTACGGATATAGACTCAAGGGAGAACCTCATTGCCTGTCATCACAGCGTTCCGGAAATTGCCGATATCATCGGTGCTGATACTCTCGGTTATCTTGATATTGAGGATCTCTCCGTAATGATTGGTTCAAATCAGTTCTGTCATGCATGTTTCAGCGGTAATTATCCCACAGCAGTTCCGACTCATACGGAAAAAGGTCGATTTGAGGGTAAATTATCCGAACGAAAGAAAAACAAGTAACTTTACATCTATACATCCTTTTAGAAAAGGCTTCGATTTTTCGAGGCCTTTTTCACTTGCAAAAAAGCCTCGGGACTAAACCCGAGGCGATTTTTTATATCATATTTGTATATCCCATAAGAAATTCATCGACTTCTTTTGCACAGGCACGGCCTTCGGCTATTGCCCACACTACAAGAGACTGACCACGATGGGCATCTCCCGCAGTAAATAATTTTGAAACACCGGTTGCATAGTGAGCATCCTCTGAAAGGATAGTGCCCCTTGCACCTGTTTCAACGCCGAAGCTCTCAGATATATAATCTTCGCATCCGACAAAACCCGCAGCAATGAGAAGAAGCTGACATGGAACAAACTCTTCGCTGCCCTGAATCTCCGTCATCTGTACTCTGCCTGTATCCTTATCCACAGAGCGGGAAAGTCTGACTGTGTTTATACCGGTCATATTCCCGTTTTCATCACGGATTATTTCCTTTACAGTTGTTTCGTATCTTCTTGGATCATTTCCGAATACCGCAATTGATTCCTGCTGGCCGTAATCTGTCTTGAGAACCCTCGGCCACTGAGGCCATGGATTATCGGCTGTTCTTTTAACAGGCGGCTTTGGCATCATCTCAAGCTGAATTACGGACCTGCATCCCTGACGAATGGCTGTTCCCACACAGTCATTACCTGTATCACCGCCACCTATTACCACAACATCCTTTTCTTTGGCTGTAATGGCAGGACTTTCTGTCTGACCGGTTACAAATTTTGTGGATGCAGTGAGATAATCAACAGCATAATATACACCTTCGCCCTCTCTGCCCGGTACAGTTATATCTCTTGCTTTTCCTGAACCGACACAGAGAACAACAGCATCATATTCTTTCTCAAGCTCTGCTGCGCTGATATCAATGCCTACATTTACGGAAGTTCTGAACTCGATTCCCTCTTCCTCCATGAGCTTTACACGTCTGTCTATAACAGATTTCTCGAGCTTCATGTTGGGAATTCCGTACATAAGAAGTCCGCCGGGACGGTTGTTCTTTTCAAATACGGTTACTGTGTGACCACGCTGATTGAGCTGATCGGCAACTGCAAGTCCTGATGGACCGGAACCGATTACGGCAACTTTCTTTCCGCTTCTCACTTTGGGAATTCTCGGAGTTATCCATCCGTTTTCGAATCCCTTTTCAATTATGGTAAGCTCGTTATCATGAACAGTTACGCTCTCGCCATCCATGCCGCAGGTACATGCTGCTTCGCATAAAGCCGGACATACCCTTCCTGTAAATTCAGGGAAATTATTTGTCTTAAGAAGACGCTTCAGGGCTACCTTCCAGTTTCCGTTGTATATTTCATCGTTCCACTCGGGAATGAGATTATGCAGTGGGCATCCGCTGTATCCTCCACCAAAATTTTCACCTGACTGACAGAACGGAACGCCACAGTTCATACATCTTGCTGCCTGTCTTTTGCGTTCATCCATGTTCAGTGGTGGGTGAAACTCACTGTAATCTCTTATTCTCTCCAGCGGTGCTCTGCTTGTTACAGCTTTTCTTTCATATTCCAGAAAGCCTGTTGCTTTTCCCATTTTGGCACCTCCTTATTTCTGTAATGCACAGAATGCTTCCATCTGTGCCTGTTCGTGACTCATGCCTGTTTCTTCAAACTGTGCAATGGCAACTGTCATTGCCTGATAATCATGAGGAATAATCTTCTTGAACTTGGGTAAATATTCCTCCCAGTTGTCGAGCACTTTTCTGCCAAATGCAGAGTCTGTTTCTCTGACATGCTCTTCTATCATCTTTTTTAATTCTGTAATATCGTGGCTCTGGCTTACGGAAGTCATGCTTACCATCTGCTTGTTGAGTCTCAGGTAAAGATCGTGATCCTCATCGAGAACATAAGCAATACCACCGGACATACCTGCGGCAAAGTTCTTTCCTGTTCTGCCGAGAATTGCAACTCTTCCGCCTGTCATATACTCACAGCCGTGGTCACCGCATCCCTCTGCTACCGCAACGGCACCGGAATTACGTACACAGAATCTTTCTCCTGCAATACCATTGATAAATGCTTTTCCCGATGTTGCGCCGTAAAGTGCAACGTTGCCTATGATAATGTTATCTTTTGCCACAAAACCTGCATTTTTTTCAGGTGTAACAGTAAGCTTACCGCCGGAAAGACCTTTTCCAAAGTAATCATTGGCATCACCTGTAAGCTTGAGTGTAAGTCCCTTCGGAATGAAAGCACCGAAACTCTGTCCGCCACCGCCAAATGCGTTAACGGTATAGGTATCCTCTTTTACATCACTTCCAAGCTTCTTTGTAATCTCGGATCCGAGAATTGTTCCGAGAGTTCTGTTAATACTTGATACGTTTATATTTACGGAATGTGGCTTTTTCTTCTTGAAAAACGGTGCAAATGACGGAACAAGAACACTTTCATCTATTGTTTTATCGAGTTCGAAATCATACTTGTCCTCTTCACGGAAATGCTCCGGCTGAAGCTCTCCGAGAAGTGCACTGAGATCGAGACTTTCGGCACGATCTGTTATTCTCTTATCTCTTACACGTATAAGGTCTGTTCTTCCGACCAGCTCATCAATAGTTCTGATTCCAAGCTTAGCCATTATTTCTCTGAGTTCCTCAGCAATGAACAGCATGAAGTTCATTACATATTCAGGCTTGCCCTTGAAACGGCAACGAAGCTCAGGATTCTGTGTAGCAATACCGACAGGGCAGGTATCAAGGTTACATACACGCATCATGACACAACCCATAGTGACCAGCGGAGCGGTTGCAAAACCGAATTCCTCTGCACCGAGAATACATGCAATGGCAAGGTCACGGCCACTCATAAGCTTTCCGTCTGTTTCAAGACGAACTCTGCTTCTTAATCCGTTTTTAATCAGAGTCTGATGTGCCTCGGCAAGACCTAACTCCCATGGCAGGCCTGCATTCTGAATTGAAGATTTCGGTGCGGCACCTGTACCACCGTCAAAACCGGAGATAAGAACAACCTCTGCACCTGCCTTTGCAACACCTGCGGCTATTGTTCCGACACCTGCTTCTGAAACAAGTTTTACGGAAATTCTTGCATCTGTGTTTGCGTTTTTAAGGTCATAAATCAGCTGAGCCAGATCCTCAATGGAGTAAATATCGTGATGAGGTGGCGGTGAAATAAGGGCAACACCGGGTGTGGAACAGCGTGTCTTTGCTATCCATGGATATACCTTCTTACCCGGGAGATGTCCGCCTTCACCCGGCTTTGCTCCCTGAGCCATTTTAATCTGAATATCCTGTGCGGAGCAGAGATATGCACTTGTTACACCGAAACGTCCTGATGCAACCTGCTTGATTGCTGAGTTCTTCTCTGTTCCGAAACGGGATGTATCTTCTCCGCCTTCACCGGAGTTTGATTTACCTCCGAGACGGTTCATGGCTATTGCAAGAGTTGTGTGAGCTTCCTCGGAAATGGATCCGTAAGACATGGCGCCTGTTTTGAAACGCTTTACAATTTCACTTGCCGGCTCAACCTCTTCAAGCGGAATTCCACCGTTTTCATCATATACAAAATCGAGCAGACCACGAAGAGTATGTGGCTTTCTCTCGTCATCAACCATTGCGGAATACTCCTTGAACTTCTCGTAAGATCCGCTCTGAGTAGCATCTCTTAGGGCAATGATTGTTCTTGGATTATACATGTGATCCTCGGCATTTACACCGGAACGAAGCTTATGAGAACCGACACTGTCAGCACTCTCATCAAGTCCGAGTTCGAGAGGATCGAAAGCATGGCTGTGTCTCCACTCCACACCTTCACTGATTTCTTCGAGACCAATACCCTCAACAGGGCTGACAGTGTTGGTAAAGTATTTATCAATTACTTTTCTGTTTATACCAACAGCCTCAAAAATCTGAGCGGACTGATAGGACTGAAGTGTGGAAATACCCATTTTTGCGGATATTTTTACAATGCCATGAAGTATT
>JAUNDK010000053.1:5446-8675 GCA_030526115.1 Clostridia bacterium | reverse complement strand
CTCGTGAACATCTTTATCAAGTCTGCCTGTATCAACAAGCTCCTTGATGCACTCCTGAGCAAGATAAGGGTTGATTGCTCTTGCACCGTATCCGAGCAGGGTTGCAAAATGATGAACATCTCTCGGTTCAGCACTTTCAAGAATAATGGAAACCGCTGTTCTCTTCTTTGTGCGAATGAGATGCTGTTCAACTGCTGAAACAGCCAGAAGTGAAGGAATTGCCACATGATATTCATCAACACCTCTGTCAGAGAGGATAATGATATTTGCACCTCTGAGGTAAGCTCTGTCCACTTCGATGAAAAGCTTTTCAAGGGCACCCTCAAGGGAAGAATTCTTATAATGGAGAAGTGAAACAGTCTCAACACGGAATCCCGGTTTGTTCATGTGTCGGATTTTCATCAGCTCAACGCTGGTGAGAATCGGATTATCTATCTGTAAAACACGGCAGTTCTCGGCTTTTTCCTGAAGCAGGTTACCGTCACAACCTACATATACTGTTGTATCTGTAACAATCTCTTCTCTTAATGAATCAATAGGCGGATTTGTAACCTGAGCAAAAAGCTGTTTGAAATAATTGAAAAGCGGCTGATGCTTTTCACTGAGAACAGCAAGTGGAATATCGGATCCCATGGCGGCTGTTTTCTCAATACCGTCTCTTGCCATTGGAAGAATTGCCTCGGTTACATCTTCATAAGTATAGCCGAATGCTTTGTAAATCTTGCTTCTCTGCTCGTTATCATAGAGAGGAACCTTCTTTTTCGGAACAGCAAGATCTTCAAGGTGAACAAGGTAAGTATCGAGCCACTCGCCGTATGGCTGACGCTGTGCATAGATTTTCTTGCACTCATCGTCAGAGATAACCTCACCCTTGTTTGTATCAACCAGGAGCATTTTGCCCGGCTGAAGACGGGATTTACAGACAATATTCTCTGCCGGAATGTCAAGCACACCAACCTCGGATGAGAGAATGAGTCTTCTGTCCTTTGTGATGTAATATCTTGCGGGACGCAGACCGTTACGGTCAAGAACCGCACCCATAAGCTCACCGTCGGAGAAAAGAATTGCTGCCGGGCCATCCCATGGCTCCATCATTGTGGCATAGTAACGGTAAAGATCCTTCTTGTTTCTTGGCATATCCGCATCCATTCTCCATGGTTCCGGAATTGCAATCATAACAGCAAGAGGAAGCGGAATACCGTTCATTGTCATGAACTCAAGGGAATTATCAAGCATTGCGGAGTCTGATCCTGTTGCACTGATAACAGGAAGAACCTTGCTTATGTCATTCTCCATTACACTTGAGTGCATGGTCTCCTCACGGGCAATCATTCTGTCAACATTACCACGAATAGTGTTTATTTCTCCGTTGTGGAGTATCATTCTGTTAGGATGAGCTCTCTCCCAGCTTGGAGTTGTATTAGTGGAGAAACGGGAGTGCACCATTGCAATTGCTGATTCATAACTCTCATCCTGAAGGTCGGAATAGAATTTTCTGAGCTGACCGACAAGGAACATTCCTTTATATACTATGGTTCTGGAAGAAAGTGAACATACATATGTACCCTCACAGCTGTGCTCAAAAACACGACGGATTACATAGAGCTTTCTGTCAAAGTCTATTCCCCACTCGATGTCAGCCGGGCGCTTAACAAAGCACTGGCAGATAACAGGCTGAGAATCTCTTGCAACCTTTCCGAGAATATCAGGATTTACCGGAACTTCTCTCCAGCAGAGAAACTCCACACCCTCGTTCTGGCAGATAACCTCAAAAAGCTTCTGAGCCTGCTTTCTCTTGAGGCTTTCCTGAGGGAAGAAGAACATACCTACGCCGTATTCCTTTTCTTTTCCTATGGGCAAACCGAGTTTTCCGAAGAAACTGTGGGAAATCTGCAGCATTACACCTACACCGTCACCAACTTCGCCGGTAGCATCTTTACCTGCACGGTGCTCAAGCTTTTCAACTATTGAGAGAGCATCGCTGACTATACTGTGTGATTTCTTGCCATCTATATTGACAACGGCACCGATACCACAGGCATCGTGCTCATATTCCTGTCTATATAATGTTTTTTGCATTTTTTGTGTCTCCTTTTGTAAATTCGAGTATTCCACCCCGACGACTTTACCGAGGTGGAATACTCTTTTATTTCTACACAAAGTGCTTATTATGTATCCTGAAGAGCGGCTACACCGACTTCTCCTGTTCTTACCTTTACAACATTCTCAACGTTGTAAACGAAGATTTTACCGTCACCGATATGACCTGTGTAAAGAACACGTCTTGCTGCATCGATAACCTGTGATACAGGAACTGTACTTACTACAATGTCAACCTGAATCTTAGGTAAGAGTGTTGCCTCATATACAACACCACGGTAGTACTCCGGACGACCCTTCTGTATGCCGCAGCCCATTACATGGCTTACTGTCATACCTGTGATACCGATCTTGTTCATTGCTGACTTGAGAGCCTCAAGACGGGACTCCTTGCAGATGATTTCAATCTTTGTCATCTTTACGCCGTCTGCTGAAGTTTCAAAGCTTGGAACAGACTTAATTTCAATAGCTTCTGCAGGTGGAATATCACCTGTAACCTCTACTACATCTTCACCATAGATTGATTCAGGAATGAAGGACATACCCGCATATGCACTTTCGAGACCATGCTCTGTTGCATCGAGACCAGTGATTTCTTCTTCTCTTGAGACACGAAGTCCAAAGATAGCCTTAATAATAAGGAATGTGATTGTAATTGTAATTGCTGTCCATGCTACGATTGCAAGAACACCGAGGAGCTGTAAACCGAGCTGCTTGAATCCGCCGCCGTAGAAAAGACCGATCTTAGCAATCTGGTTTGCACCAAACTCAACTCCGTCACCAACTCCTCTTGCGAAAGCAGGAGCTGAATCTGTTGCGAAAAGACCTACTGCAATTGTACCCCAGATACCGTTGAGGCAATGTACTGCAACAGCACCAACAGGGTCATCAATATGAAGCTTGTAATCGAGGAACCATACTCCGAATACTACGAGCACACCGGAAACAGCACCGATAATAATGGAACCGAAAGCATCTGTTACATCACAGCCGGCTGTAATGGCTACGAGACCTGCGAGTGATGCGTTGAGGCACATGGAAACATCAGGCTTGCCGTACTTTACCCATGTGAAGATCATGCATACTACTGTTGCAACAGCAGGAGCAATTGTTGTTGTTACGAAAATGG
>JAUNDK010000053.1:0-5436 GCA_030526115.1 Clostridia bacterium | reverse complement strand
AACTGTAACAGCGGCTGCACCGTTGAATCCGTACCAGCCAAGCCAGAGGATGAATACGCCGAGGGCACCGAGAGTAAGGCTGTGACCGGGAAAGGCATTAACCTTTACAACCTTGCCGCTCTTATCCTTCTCAAACTTTCCGATACGAGGTCCGAGAATCTTTGCACCGATGAGAGCGGATACACCACCTACCATGTGGATACAAGCGGAACCTGCGAAATCGTGGAAACCAAGGCCTGCGAGCCAGCCGCCGCCCCATACCCAGTGGGCTTCAATCGGATAAATGAGAGCTGAAATTACTGCGGAATAGATGCAGTAGGAAAGGAACTTTGTTCTCTCTGCCATAGCCCCTGAAACAATTGTTGCTGTTGTTGCACAGAATACTAAGTTAAATACGAAGTTTGACCAGTCAAAACTTGCATATGCTGTGAAAATGTCGAACCCCGGCTTACCGATGAATCCGAGTAAATCTTCACCTAAAAGGAAACTGAAACCTATAAGTATGAACACTACTGTACCGATACAGAAGTCCATCAGGTTTTTCATGATGATGTTACCTGCGTTCTTAGCACGGGTAAATCCTGTTTCTACCATTGCAAAACCGGCCTGCATCCAGAAAACCAGAGCGGCACCGATTAAGAACCATACGCCGAATACTTCACCGTTTACGATGCTTAAAATCTCATCCATGGGTCTACCTCCCAATTATACTTCTTTTCTTTCTTTATATATTATCGGGGGGATTAACGGTTCCCCCCGTAACCTTACTTTGTTTATCTTACACCGAAGAGCATCTCACCGTAGCTTGGGTAAGGCCATACTTCACTTGGTGTGATAACCTCCATCTCATCAACAGCGAGTCTTAACTCCTGCATGTCGGAGATAATTGTTGTCTTGTAGAAATCTGCGAGTGCTGTTGCATCTTCTGCATTCTTTGATTCACAGATATCCTGCTCAAGCTTCTTTACTGTGCGGAATGCACTGCCGGAAAGACCGCTGAGAGTCTTGAGTGTCTCCTGCTCGTATGTGGAATCAACACCTGCAAATGTTGCCTTCATCTCTGCTGTTGTTGCGAGATCCTGGCAATATGCACTTACTGCAGGAAGAATATCTCTTCTTACCATGTCGAGCATAGTCTGAGCTTCAATGTTAACAACCTTTGTGTAATTCTCAAGCTTAACCTCGTGTCTTGCCTTGAGCTCAACCGGGCTGTAAACCTTGTGGGAATCAAAGAGCTGGATGTTCTTCTCATCGAGGAGATGAGCGAGTGCATCAGGTGTTGTCTTGAGGTTCAGGAGGCCTCTCTTCTCTGCCTCAACAACCCAGCTGTCGTCGTAACCGTCACCGTTGAAGATGATTCTCTTGTGATCGTGAATAGTCTTCTTGATGAGGTCATGTAAAGCAGTTTTGAAATCTGTTGCAGGTTCGAGTTCATCTGCAAACTGTCTGAGTTCCTCAGCTACTATTGTGTTAAGAACTGCGTTTGCACAGGAGATAGATTCGCTGGAACCTAACATTCTGAATTCGAACTTGTTGCCTGTGAAAGCAAACGGAGAAGTTCTGTTTCTGTCTGTTGTATCCTTTGGGAACTTTGGAAGAGTGTGAACACCGATTCTCATGAGTTCCTTTTCGTGACTGTCATAAGCTGTTCCGTTTTCGATTGTCTCGAGAATCTCTGAGAGATCGGAACCTAAGAACATGGATACAATTGCAGGAGGAGCTTCGTTTGCACCGAGTCTGTGATCGTTACCTGCGGAAGCAACTGTAATTCTTAAGAGATCCTGATATTCATCAACAGCCTTGATAACAGCTGCAAGGAACAGGAGGAACTGAGCGTTCTCATAAGGTGTATCGCCCGGCTCGAGGAGGTTGATTCCTGTGTTTGTGGAAATGGACCAGTTGTTGTGCTTACCGGAACCGTTTACACCTGCAAATGGCTTTTCATGAAGGAGACATACGAGGTCATGCTTCTTGGCAACTCTCTGCATAAGCTCCATTGTAAGCTGGTTGTGATCGGCTGCGATGTTTGTTGTTGTGAAGATCGGAGCCATCTCATGCTGTGCCGGAGCAACTTCGTTATGCTCTGTCTTTGCGAGAACACCGAGCTTCCAGAGCTCATCGTTGAGGTCCTTCATGAAGGCTGCAACTCTTGGCTTGATTGTTCCGAAGTAGTGATCGTCAAGCTCCTGACCCTTAGGTGGCTTTGCACCGAAAAGTGTTCTTCCTGTGAAGATAAGGTCCTTTCTTGCATCAAAGTGAGCCTTGTCAATGAGGAAGTATTCCTGCTCAGGACCAACTGTTGTCTTAACGGAAGTTACATCGTCATTTCCGAAGAGCTTGAGAACTCTTAATGCCTGACGGTTGATTGCCTCCATGGAACGAAGAAGAGCTGTCTTCTGGTCGAGTGCCTCACCTGTGTAGGAACAGAAAACTGTCGGAATACAGAGAACACCTTCCTTTATAAATGCATAGCTTGTTGCGTCCCATGCTGTGTATCCTCTTGCCTCGAATGTAGCTCTTAAACCACCGGATGGGAAGCTGGATGCATCAGGTTCACCCTGAATGAGTTCCTTACCGGAGAACTCCATGATTACCTTACCGCCGTCCTTTGGTGAGATAAAGCTGTCGTGCTTTTCAGCGGTAATGCCTGTCATTGGCTGGAACCAGTGAGTGTAATGTGTTGCACCCTTTTCAACTGCCCAGTCCTTCATGGCGTTTGCTACTACATTAGCAACCTCAGGATCGAGGTGCTTGCCGTCCTTTATAGTACGCTGCAGAGCCTTGTAAGTGTTCTTCGGAAGTCTTGCCTCCATGGTTGCATCGTCGAATACCATTGATGAAAAAATTTCTGTGACCATAATTTTTCTCCTTTGTGTAGAAAATAAAAAAGCGACAGGGGCAGATACTCCACGTATCTTCGACACCCTTGTCGCTTTAATATCAATATGAATTTTTATTTGTGATACCCCAAAAACACTTGATGTGAATTTGTGTCTCACTGAATATGTTGGCATTTTACACCCATCCTTTTGCAATGTCAAGAGTTTTTTCCTGCAAAATTTAATATTTTTTATATTTTTTCTTGTATTTTTTGCAAGTTAGACTAAATCTGTTGCAAATATGGTGAATATGCATATATTTTTTCACCATTTTGCGAATATTTATACCTCGCATTACGAAGCAGTGAAAATCCCCTTTTCCTCTAAGAGATTTATCTGTGATTCAAGCTGCTTCATCTGATTAAATAAAAGCTGACTTATTACATATATAATCCGAAATTTTATTTTAATCGGACTGCATGATTTGCAGAAACAATTCCATTATCTTTCATCCACAGACTGTTTTTATTTATATTGTTCAATAATAACCTAATAATATGAAAATTGCGATAACATTTGTTGCATTTCTCTGAAAGTGTATTTTTCGTCAAAAATAATTGACATATCTTGTTAAAGAAGAGTATAATATTCGGGTAAACAAGGGCGTTTACAGAGGGCTGCAGAATAAGTATCTCTGTGAATGCCTCTTTTTCTTTTTCAGGAGGTTACTCACATGCTTTATTCCGAAAAAGATGTCATGGATTTTGTAGAGCAGGAGGACGTAAAGTTTATCCGTCTTGCATTCTGTGACATTAATGGCAAGCAGAAAAATATATCAATAATGCCAAGTGAACTGCACAGAGCTTTCACCCATGGCATTTCAATAGATGCTTCCGCTATAAAAGGTTTCGGTGGTGAAATCAATTCAGATCTGTTTCTGAAACCAATACCGGAAACTCTCAATATACTCCCATGGAGACCAAGTCGTGGCAGAGTGGTTAAGATGTTCTGCAACATAGTAAAGTCAGACGGCACAGCTTTTCCTCTCGACAGCAGAAGACTTCTTCAGCTTGCTGTTAAAGAAGCCTCAGATATGGGACTTAAATTCCATTTCGGTCCTGAGTTCGAGTTCTATCTCTTCAATCTTGATGAGAACGGAAACCCCACAAAGGAGCCTTTCGATAAGGCCGGATACATGGATGTAGCTCCCGAAGACAAGGGCGAGAATGTTCGAAGAGAAATCTGCCTTACCCTTGAGAGCATGGGAATTCAGCCGGAAACATCTCATCACGAAGAAGGACCCGGACAGAACGAGATAGATTTCCGTTACAGCGATCCGATTTCCGCCGCCGACAATGCGGTTCATTTTATTACAGTTGTTCAGGCTGCCGCCCAGTCCAACGGACTGTATGCCGATTTTTCACCTAAGCCGATTCCCGGTGAATGCGGTAACGGAATGCACATCAATATCTCCGTTAAATCAAAGGACGGCAAAGATAAAACCGATGCTTTCATGGCAGGTGTGCTTAAACATATAAGAGAAATCACTTTTATTCTTAACCCGACTGATAATTCCTACCTGAGACTCGGCGAAAAGAAAGCTCCTAAATATGTAACATGGTCACCGGAAAACCGTTCCCAGCTGGTTAGAATTCCTGCGGCAAGCGGAGAATATCGTCGAATGGAAGTTCGCAGTGCCGATCCGAAGGCTAATCCTTATCTTGCATTTGCAGGTCTGATTTATGCGGGACTCGACGGTATCAGAAGTAATCTGACACCGCCGGAGGCAATGAATGTAAATCTGTTCACAGCTGATGAAAGTGTCACATCCGAGCTCGAAAAACTTCCGGAAACTCTTGAAGAAGCGCTTGAAATTGCCAAAAACAGCAATTTCGTCAAGTCATTTCTTCCTGATGCTTTCTTTTGTTAACGGTATAGCCCATGGATAAGGCAAAATACCGTATTCTTGTGGCAGGAAAAAACGAGAAGCTCAAACTGGTTATCAATGATGTTCTCCCCGTATCGGAATATGAACAGATACGCTATGTTTCGGATGCCGGTGAAGTGAGAAGAAATGTGCTGGATAATCCCCCTGACATGCTTATAATAAACACACCTTTACCCGATGATTTCGGCGTGGAACTTGCCCTGGATCTCTCGGATGAACCAATGGGAATACTGCTTCTCGTGAAAAACGAGATTTACAATCAGGTGTGTTACAAGGTTGAGGACAGCGGTGTTCTCACTTTGGGTAAGCCACTGACAAGGCAGAGTTTTTATACAGCAATAAAAATGCTGACCGCTCTCTCTGCAAGACTGCACAGGATGGACAGGAAAAATCAGAGCCTCAAGGAGAAAATGAATGATATTAGAGTAGTAAACCGTGCAAAATGGCTGCTTATCGAAAATCTTCACATGAGCGAAAGCGAGGCTCATCATTTAATAGAAAAGCAGGCCATGGACCTGCGACTTTCAAGAAAACAGGTTGCGGAAAGAATAATAACAACCTACGATAACTGAATACTCGAACAATGGGGTTCGATTCCAAGGATAATTCCAAGGGGTCGAACTCTATTTTTATGTAAAGGAGAGAAATACAATGACAAAATATATCTTT
>JAUNDK010000052.1 GCA_030526115.1 Clostridia bacterium | reverse complement strand
AACGGCTGTTTCATGGACTTTTTTGAATCTGCTACCTTGCTACCTCTTTTTAACAACATACCACCGACTTTTTATCAACGATAATTTCGGAGACCTGTTGAAAATAAGTCAAAGATATTCAAGACATCATTTACAGGTGAACAAAATCACCTGAGGAAAGCAAAAATATCCCAGAAAGCGAATCGCCTTCAGGTGAAGTCATAACATCGGAAAGAATTACAATATGCGGGACAGTGTGTAAATCTGCATAAAAGTAAATACCGACATACTTCACCATGAACAGCGGTTCACCCAGGGAAAAACCAAAAGAAAAAGAAGTTATGAAAAATTCTGCTCACAGGTGTAGTGTGGACACCGACAGCAGCAGAGAAATTACGGAGGAGCGTATTATGAAAATGAATGTAAAGAATGAAATAAAGGCGTTAATCGTACGCACAGGACTCACAGAGAAAGAAGTAGCTGAAAGACTTGCCGAAAAGTACGGCAGAAGCTCCAGCGCATCCAACCTTTCAAACAAGCTCGCAAGGGAAACCCTCAGATTTATCGAGGCGGTGGAGATCGCCGATGTGCTCGGTTACGATCTGGAGTTTGTTAAGAGAAAATAAAAAAAGCTCCAAAGCTTTAGTTATCTACAACCGGAAAGAGAAAGAAGGAGAAAGTACAATGTATAAGCATGATGTATGGAGTGGGTTGGCTGACTTTCTCGCAAATATGATTGAGAAGTATGTCGGTCAGATGGATCTGGATTCATTACCGGATCCCGATATATATTACAAAACTAAACAGATACATAGTTTGTATCAGAAGTATATTATATTAAAAAATTAATTAATGATATAAATGGGTTGGCCTCGCTTACACTAAAATGTATCGAGCTAACCCATTTTATACGCTACGATATAACGGTATATGCTTTTTGAAAAAAATATTACCAAATCGGTAAAAAGTTTCTTGACAAATATAAATAAATAAGGTAATATGTATGCAGAGGTGATATACATGAGACATCCAGGTGAGATTTTGCAGGAAAAACTGAATAATAGCTGTATGTCCCGAAAAGAGCTGGCTCTGAGGACTAATGTTACCGAAAAGCATATCTGTACCATTGTAAATGGAGACAAGGGTATTTCAACTGCATTTGCGAGAAAATTGGGATATGTATTTGAAAATGCAAAATACTGGATGAACTTGCAGGCTCAATACGATGCTGAACAGGCGAGTCTTCAGGAAGAATTTGAAATCTCACAGGAAGAATTGAATCTTTTGAAGCCGCTTCGTGACATTATGGAGTATTTCATAAGTTGTGGCTATATGCATAATAATTGTGGAGATGCATCCAAGGTGATTCAACTTAGAGAATTTCTTCAGATAAGTGATCTGACACAGATACCAAAGATTACTTACAATGCAGCTTATCGAGCACAGTTGACAACAAATGTAAAGGTTGATCCTTATGTTCTATTTGCTTGGCAAAGGTTATGTGAGAAAGAAACCGAAAGCATTTCTATTAATAAGTCTGTAGACATAGATTTACTGCGAAGAAGTGTAGGACGAATCAAAAATGCCATGTTTGGTAGTATTAATAAAGGAATTCATGAAATTCAGGAGATTCTTGCTGAATGCGGAATTGCGTTCCAGGTTGTTAAAAATTTCAGAGGAGCTCCAGTTCAGGGATTTATCAAGGAAACTATTGAAGGCAGATTGATTCTGTGTCTGACAATACGTGGAAAAAGAGCTGACAGATTCTGGTTCACATTGTTTCACGAAATCGCTCATATCCTTAACGGAGACAATAAGACAAGGTTTGTGGATTTTGACTCTGTTCAGGGAAAGGCAGAGCAATTGGCAGACCAATATGCAAGTGATACATTAATATCACCTGAGAAGTATCGCAAGTTCATATTATCGAGAGATTGTACATCATGGGATCGAATCACAGCTTTTGCAGAGGCTGTTGATGTTAAGCCATTCATAGTACTCGGAAGATTGCAGAATGACGGGTATCTTGATTGGTCAGATTATCCGGATAAAGTCGTTCGATATGACTGGGCATAATGCGAAAACCTACGAGAGGTGGTGGTAATATTGCTTGTAAAAGAAAATAAAAAAACATCCTGCTAACCATTGCAGTGATTAGCAAGACGTTTTTCTCTGAATGTCTGTATTCAGAACTTAGGCCCTTCTATTATACAGACCTTCGGAGAAAAAGTCAATGAAAATCCCTCTTTTCATAGAAACGAGGGAAATAACACCAAGTATTTGCATGTTTGAAAGGAAAAAAAATTATGCAATTCAATTTGACGACTCTTCGGAGGTATTTTTATGCGAAAAAAGAAAAATTTAAGAAAACTACTTAATCTTGGAATCCTGGATTATACGAATCTTACTCCTAAGTATGGTGATCTGGATATGCCTTATATAAGGTGTAAAAAGGTACCGGATATTGATTACATGGCAACATATAGTCAGCCGTCTACATACTTTCATAGTAAGGGTACTTGTGTGACCTTTTTTGAATATGATGTTTTCTTTGATGGTTTATATGGCCTATGGAATGGGATATATTATGGGGTTAAGGAAATACAAGATTTTTATCTTGAACGTTTTCAGGGTGTTAAGTATTTTGTTGCACCAGACTATTCAAAATGTGGTGATGTATCAGAAGCTGAAAATTATCATCGTCAGTTCAGATCAAGAATAGTTTCAATATGGTTAGCTTTGAATTTAAACGCCATTGTAATTCCATTGGTATCCTGTGCTAATGACGCCGGCATGAAATATATGCTTGACGGCATGGATGATTGTACGGTAGTTGCCTTTAATGCAAAAGGACCAATGGGTGATCCCGTTCAGCTGGAGATATTCATTCAATCTATAAAATACACAGTGGATCGTTTAAAGAACCTAAAGGTGATTATTGTTTATGCTTCTTCTCCCGATAAGGAAAAAGTACGCGAGATTTTTAAATATGCCATTGAGGCAGGAATTGAGGTACGAATTCCTGATAATATGCTCCAGTCGAGAAATCGTCTTATAGGAGGTGATCTCGATGTCAGCAACTAATAACAGCGGAGAAGGTCACGGAACAAATGGATCACCACAGGAAACAACAGAGGAACTGTATTATCCTGCACAGGCAGAAGCAAATGAGAATAGTGTAAGTAGTGAATGCCCACCTGTTTTCGTTCCTTCACCTAAACACGATAAGGGTGGTTGGGGAAGCAATAATCCAATTAAAACCAAGGAAGAGGGACAGCAATTATTGGATTCAGGATATCATGATGGTAAACAGGTTTATAATATAACCGATAATGGTACTATCGTAAAATTCCAGCCAGATAATACACCGGAAAACGGGTATCACTCTTATGAAGTTTCGAAGCCAAGAGATATACCCATGAGCATTTTAAAACAGATGTTCAGTGATGGGAAAATTTCCAGGGCAGAATATAATAAATTCAGGAAAGGAAAGAAGTAATTATGAGTAAGTCAAATGTTTATGAAAGTCAGACTTTTTCTCTTACATACACTTTTTTCAATGATACGCACGAAACAGAAATTGCAATGATGGTAAATGGAGAGAATATTCTTTCTTTTACAAGAGATAATCATCAGCTGACAACAAGATGGAATCTCGACGACCTTGCTTTTTGGCTCCGAGATTTTCTTAACAATGTTAAAGTAGATCCGTATCCTGTAGAAACAGATGGTGAATATGCGGCAATGAAAGACATTAATGCACGAGATTTTGACACTGATGATGATGAAGAATTTGATGCCTATTATGACAAGCTTGATGAGTGGAATGAACGACATAGATGGCATCCATCATCTGGAGGAGCAATTTTGGCTGATTTGTATTTCCAGTTGGTAGATGATAATATTGAAATCTCTTGGAACAATCAAGAACCGGAAGAAGGCGTTATATTTACCCATGAACTTGGTGGGGTAAGAATACCAAAAAAACAATTTATAGAAGAAGTGGATTCGTTTTTGAAGGCATACGCTGATCATTGGTTCTAAAGTAATCATAAACAAGGAGGTGAACCTAAACGTTGGGAAACCTCCTTGTTTTTCTTATACTATGATGTTATAATATAACATACATGTAAAGTAAGTCCAAACTATTGTAGGGTGGAAATTTTATGAAGCAAGACAGGAAAAAAGTTTATATCTATACTCGAGTATCTACAACAATGCAGATTGACGGATATTCACTTGACGCTCAGAGAAACAGAATGAAAGCCTTTGCCGAGTTTAATGATTTTGAAATTGTCGGAGAATATGAAGATGCCGGAAAATCCGGTAAGTCAATAGAGGGTCGAGACAGCTTTAACCAGATGATGGAAGATATAAAGACAGGAAAAGATAACATATCTTATGTTCTTGTTTTTAAATTATCCCGTTTCGGTAGAAATGCGGCCGATGTTCTATCTACCTTGCAGGCTATGCAGGACTTTGGTGTAAATCTGATCTGCGTAGAAGACGGTATAGATTCATCAAAAGAAGCAGGCAAACTTATGATTTCGGTTCTTTCTGCAGTTGCTGAAATTGAGCGTGAAAACATTCGCGTCCAAACTATGGAAGGAAGAATACAGAAAGCTCGTGAAGGCAGATGGAACGGTGGATTTGCTCCATATGGATATAGGTTAGAGAACGGTTATCTTTATATTAATGAAGATGAAGCATCTGCGATAAGAACCATCTACGAGTTATGGGTATCGACTGATATGGGTGCGAATTCGCTTGCCAAATATCTTGAAAATCATGGCATATTCAAAATAGCAAGACATAACGGCAAGAAACCATTATTTGATCCGCCTTTAATCAGAATGATTCTGAAAAATCCTGTTTACTGTGGTAAGATTGCATTCGGTCGTAGAAAAACCGAGAAAGTTCATGGAACACGCAATAAATACAGACTTGTTGAACAGGACGATTATCTTGTAGTAGACGGAATTCATGAAGCCATTGTTTCTGAAGAAATGTGGAATCAGGCTCAGATAAAGAATAAGAATCAGTCAAAAAAATATGAGAAGATAAACAAGGCGAAAAATACCAGAGTTCATCTTCTTTCGGGTTTGGTTAAGTGTCCTGTTTGTGGTTCCGGAATGTACGGAAACAAGAGCATAAAAAGGAAATCAGATGGTACAAAATATAAAGATTTCTTTTATTATGGCTGTAAGCATCGTAATATGGAACGAGGTTACAAATGTGATTATAAAAAGCAGATAAATGAAGAAGTTCTGGACGGAGCAGTAGCTGAAGTAATATCAAAACTGGTAGCAAATCCAAAGTTTGCTACTTTAATGCAGGAGAAAATCAATCTTAAAGTAGATACAAATGCTGTTGATCAGGAGATAGAGGCTCTGGAAAAGCAATTAAAGCAGGCATACGGAGTAAAGAAAAATACTCTTGAAGAAATTGAGAGTCTCAACCCTGATGAGAGACATTATAAGCGAATTAAAGATGATCTGGATGATCGCTTATACAGAATGTATGACAAGATTGATGATATTGAGTCTGCGTTAATAGATGCAAAGGCAAAAAAACAATCACTTGAAACTGAAAAAGTGACCGGAGACAATATTTATAAAATACTTATTTACTTCGATAAATTCTATGGAATGATGAACGAAGAAGAAAAAAGAAAATTAATGGTATCTCTCATTCAGGAAATACAGATTTACGAGGAAAGACAGGATAACGGTCAATGGTTAAAATCAATCACATTCAAGTTACCTATTATAGAAGAAGACTTAACTTTATCAATAGGAAACGGTTTGGACAAGGCTAATCATGTTGAGACGGTATGTCTTTTGTCCAAAATCTGATTCCTGTAAAGTCTTTTTATTGAAATTGTATATACATATGATATAATAAACAAAAGTGAATTCGGAGGTTGAATATGAACGAAATTACCGTAAGCATAAAAGATCTGTTTTACAGAATACTGTCAAAGTGGAGAGTCATGGTTGTGTTTGCCCTGATTTTTGCCATAGCCGGCGGAGCTTTTTCGTATGTATCAAGCTATAAATCTTCTCAGAAGGCTTATGATGAATTTATGGCCGGCCAGGTTGAAGATGAAGATACAGAAGGTGACAAGGAACTGAATGCCATCCTTAATCTCATCGAAGAGACAGGAAGTGTTCTTAACTCTACCGAAAAGAAACAGGTTGAAAATGCTTTTGAATCATATAAGGATTTTACAGAGCAGATTAATCAGATTCAGAATTATCTGAATAAATCGGTAAAGATGAATCTTAATCCCAATGCTGTTCCGACAATGACTCTTCAGTACCTGGTGGATAATCATTACGAAGCCGTTTATCCGGTTATTGAATACACCGATTTCACTGAAGATATCATCAGTTCATACAATGCTAAAATTCTCAACACAAATACATGTCAGCAGATACTCAATCAGATTGAATGGGAAACTGATATCGCTTACGTAAGAGAGCTTATTTCTGTAAATAAGTCAGCCAACAATATTATGACTATCAGAATTTATGCTCCCGATGAGGCTACATGTGAAGCTATCGCTGTAATTATTCAGCAGGCTATTGTTACAGAAACACCGGGTGTAAAGAAACTTTACGGAGATTTTGATCTTTCCTTTATACATAAACAGTATTCTCTGAATGTTGTATCCGATATTCTTTCCACAAAGCAGGGTTATGTTGCAAATATGAATACAATTGCACAGGCATACGCCAACGTGGAGAAAAATCTGTCAAAAAATCAGATTAGCTACTATGATGCAATTGTTAATGCATACCTTCACGAGACCATGAAGACAGATGCAGAATCAACCGATTCCAAATCAGTAAACCCTGAAGCCGAAACAATTCTTGATATGGTGGAAACCGAAGTTGAAGAAACAGCTCCTGTTGTAAGGGGAAAGCTTGATATTATATTCGTGATTCTCGGTTTTATCGGTGGAGTTGTTATTGTATGCGGAGTTTATTTCCTTATCTATATATTCGGCCGAAATATCAGAAACGAGGATGATATTCGTGAGGTTTTCGGTGTCAGAGTTCTAGGTACAGTGAATGCCGGTGAAAAGAAGAAGCTTTTCGGTTTTATCGACAGATGGCTCGGTAAACTTTTCTACAAGAGAAGATATGTTTATTCAAATGAGGAACGCTATGAGATGATTACATCAGGAGCCAGAATCAGCATGGCAAAAAATAATCTCTCAAAAGTATTCGTAACAGGTGTTTCCGCAGACGAAGACAGCAGAAAATTTGCCGAGAAACTTGCTGAAACACTCGGTGCAAACAGCGGTAAGTCTGTTCTTGATGATCCTGTATCTCTCGAGAAAATGTCGGAATCAGACGGTATAGTTCTTGTTGAGCGTATAGGTGAGTCTTCATTTGATGATATAAGAAAAGAACTTGAACTTGTAAAAGAGAACAATATCAAGGTTATCGGTGCAGTAGTTATCTGCTAAAATTATGATTATCTGAGGGACGGCGTTTACCGTCCCTCTTTTATGAGGAAGGGAAAATAATGAACAGATTCAGAAAAATCATACTTCCGCTTTTGACTTTATTAATTGCGATTTTATTAAGCGGATGTGTTCGTCTTGAGGCGGATATTACCATAAAGAAAGACGGAAAGGCAGATGTATCCATACTCATGGCATACAGCGATCAGCTGGGTAGCGGTTCGGGTTCAATCAGCGAAGAAGAGATTGCCGAATATGAGGCAGGCGGTTTTATCTACGAAGAGTATCATGAGGACGGTTACAGCGGATTTACTTTAAAGGGAACAGATATAGGAGTATCTTCCAACGGAGTGGATGTTCTCGGAAAGGACGATATTCTCAGAAAAGAAGGAAATAAATATATTCTTTCCCTGGATATTTTCTCAGATATGAGTTCGGAAACTCTCGGTTATTTCAGTTCAATCAGCTCATACGGCGGATATATGAGACTTAACCTCAATCTTCCGAAAGAGGTGAAAATACTCAAGAGCAACGCAACAGAGACAAACGGAAATACTCTTACCTGGGATATACTCAAACTCAGCAACGGAGAAGAGATATATGCCGAATTTACAATCAATACCATGCTTTTTGTGAAGCTGTTTGCTGTTGCAGGTGCTGCGTTTTTAATTCTGGTAACAGTTATAATATCCGTAACCATAGTAATTCTTAAAAAGAGAAAAAGATGATATCGAAAGGCTCCGTATTTTCAGACGGAGCTTTTTCTTATATGTATAATTATAAAGATGCTATTGATAATTATTTAGCTTTGATATATAATTTCAATTGAGATTATTCGTTTCGAAATAATACCGAATATTGGAGGTCCATTATGCCAAGAAAGCCAAAATTTACCAAAGAAGAAGTTATAATGTCAGCATTTGAGGTAACAGAAAAAACAGGTTTAAATTCAGTTACAGCAGCAAGTGTTGCCAGTAATATGGGATATACAGGAAGTTCACTTTTCACTCACTTCAACAACATGGTTGAAATCCGATTTGAAGCCTATCTTAAGGCAAAGGAATATGCCATGAATTTTGTAAGCGACTGCAAAAATTACCGCCCTGTGTTCAAGGCATTTGGTTTACTGTGGGTTGAGTTTGCAAGAGAAAAACCAAATCTTTTTAGAGCTATCTATGCAGGTAACCCGTATAACACAGCTGAGAGCAATATTTTCGAAGAAAACAAAGAAACCTTCGAGCCTATGTATTATGAGATTATGCAGTCATTTGATGTCAGCAGAGAAGCGGCAATTGAGATTTTCACAGAGTGCATATATCATGCCAACGGTATTGCGGATTTCATGATAACAAATCCGAATGCAATCTCTCAGGAGCAGATAAGCAGATCTTTAAGCAGAATCTGCCTGGGCAGTGTAATGCTTCACAAGGCAAAAGAAGGTACACTCACCCCCGAACTTGCGAAAGCCTATGCGAATGCGGTTGATGCAATTCCGGTGAGAATAAGTGCCGAATAATTAATTATTAAAAGTATGACAGAGTTTTCCGAATGTACCCGGAGAACTCTGTTTTTTTATTTATGCAGTGTTGAATTGGGTAAACTGCTGTGATAAAATATATTGGTAAAACTATAATTTGCCTTTATATTTTGTTTGAAATGTATTCCCATTGATCAGAGGACAATAATATGAAAAAGTTTCTTTCATTGATAATATGCATAGCTGTTGTGATGCTGAGTATTCCCGTGGTTTATGCAGAGAGTATTCCAAGAGAAAACACACCTGACTATAAAGTTGCGTTCTATATGTTCCCAAGCTATCACGTTCAGGATGAATACGGCAATAAATCCGGATACGGATATGAACTAATGGAGAAGATTGAAAAACACAGTCAGTGTACTTTTTCATATGTAGGTTATGATATTTCTCCAAAAGACTGCGAGGAAATGCTGAAAAACGGAGAGCTGGATATTTATACTGCCGCAAAAAAGACGGCAGAGAGAGAAGAGTATTTTGCTTTTTCAAAATATCCGTGTATTACTGCCTACACCTGTATGAACATTAAAAGGGGTAACAGTAAAATTATTCCCGGAAATTATTCCAGCTATAACGGTGCAACCGTCGGCCTTATGGATAACCATACCTATAACAATGCTTTTCTTGAGTATGCGGAAGAGAAGGGATTTACCTGTGACATTAAGTATTATAACTCATCAACGGAACTGAAAAATGCTCTGATAAAAGCTGAAGTGGATATCATAGTCGACAGTTATATCAGAACGCGCGAGGATGAAATCAGCCTTGAATCCTTCGGAGAAACACCATATTACTTTATGGTGCGCAAAGAGGACAAAGCTGTTCTTGATATGATAGATTCCGCAATAGATTATATGAATCTGACCACACCTACATGGAGATCTGATCTTTTCAACAAATATTACGGAGCTCAGAGTATTTATTACGAGCTCACAGAAAATGAAAAAGCCTATCTCACGGGGCTTCAGGCCGAAGGCACAAAAATCCGAGGACTTATGGGTGCTGACAGAAAGCCATACAGCTGGTTTGAAAACGGACAGCCCAAAGGTATAAATGCCGATTTATTTATTCTGACAGCGGAAGAACTCGGACTCGATTATGAAATTGTACCGGCTGAAAGTCTTTCGGATTTCGAGAGTAATACGGATATTGATATTGTTCTTGATATTCTGGGTGACTTTGAGAGAACCGATGACAATAATTTCAAGATTACCGAAAATTATCTTACCGCTTCTTTATCAATTCTCCGTCTGAGTGATTCATCCGGAAAAATCAGTAAAGTGGGAACCATCAGAGACAATTATGAAATGAATAAAACCATAGAGACCACATGGCCCTCTGCAGAAATTTCTGTCTTTGAAACCACAGACGAAGGAAAAGAAGCTTTGCTTGATAACAGAGTTGACGCTATAATAATGCGCTCATTCCGTGCCGAACAGGCTGCCCATGATGATTCAAGGGGCAGATTCAGAGTTGATGTTGTTTCCAACTCTGTTATTCCGATAAGAATGGGTGTGAATTCCAGCCTTGAATATGAGTTTTTCGAAATATGGGAAAAAACTCTGATGAAGGTTTCTTCGGAATATTCTACAGAGATTACTCAGAAATATCTTGAATCGGCGTTTAACACCAACCTGATTTTTTTCCTGTATCAACATCCTGCTGTATTCATAAGCATGATAACGGTTTTCATCATACTTACTTTTGTAATGATTATGCTGAGAATCAATGTAAGAAGAAGAAAACAGCAGCAGATAATTTCCGATAAGCTTACACTTACACTTGAAGAGCTGAGAAGCAGTAACGAACAGATTGAGGCTCAGGTTGAGGAGCTTGAAAAAGCAAAGAGTCTTGCGGAATCTGCGAACCGTGCAAAATCTGCATTTCTGTTCAGCATGTCCCACGATATCAGAACTCCTATGAATGCGATTATCGGTTTCAGAAATCTGCTTGAGAAAAATCAGGATGACCCCGAAAAGCGTAAGGACTACCTGAAAAAAATCGAAGATTCAAGTACAATACTTCTCTCAATAATCAATAATGTTCTTGAAATGGCGAGAATAGAAACAGGTGCCATTGAGCTTGAGGAGTCTGTATGGACAGCCGAACAGTTCAATGATACCATCTACTCGATTTTTGAGGGTATGATGAGACAGAAGAACATCACTTTCACCCGTACCATAGATGTAACTCATCCTTATGTATATTCCGATGCCCCAAAGCTTAGGGAGGTTTTTGCGAATATTCTCAGCAATGCATATAAATATACCCTGTCCGGTGGCCATGTAAACATGGACCTGAAAGAACTTCCCGGTGAAACTGAAGATACGGTTCTGTATCGCACAACAATATCCGACAGCGGAATAGGCATGAGCGAAGAATTTCTTCCGCACATTTTTGAGGAGTTTACAAGAGAGAATAATACCACAGATACCAAAATCGAGGGAACAGGACTCGGCATGCCGATTGTAAAGCGTCTTGTAGATATGCTGAACGGCACCATTGAGGTAACATCACAGAAGAACAGGGGAACAACTTTTGTTGTCACAATTCCTCACAGAATCGCCGAAAAACCTAAATTTGTTCCGGATATGAATGTAGAGTATGACCGAATGTGCTTTGAAGGCAAAAGAATACTTCTTGCTGAGGATAACGATCTCAATGCGGAAATCGCCATTGAAATACTTTCGGGTGAAGGCTTTGAAGTAGAACACGCTTCTGACGGTGCAAAATGTGTAGATATGCTTAAGAACGCCCCTGATGATTATTACGATATCATATTAATGGATATTCAGATGCCAAATATGAATGGTTATGAGGCAACTAAAACAATCAGAGCTCTTTCTGATGCGAAAAAATCCGCAATACCGATAATTGCCATGACGGCAAACGCATTCGAAGAGGATAAGCGGGAGGCATTCAGGGCAGGAATGAACTACCATCTTGCCAAGCCGATAAAAGTCGACGAACTCATGACTACACTGGCTGAGGTTCTGAATAAAAGTAATATACAGTAATACCGAATTGTCACTTTCTTATGAAAGTGACAATTTTTTGTGGTCTGAACAGATATTCCGATAAGGAATAATGGGCATTTTCCTTGATTTGCGGAATAATGTACAAAAGTAAACAAATTATTTCATATTTACGTGCTGATTTGTGAAAATAAAACAACGGGACAGTTGAATTATAAGCACTTTCGTGGTAAACTTTATAAATACAATGGAGTATTATACAAATTGGCGGGTGAATAATAATGAAAAAGAACAGATTGAATTTTCTTTGGATTATTGCACTGGTTTTCCTGATAATTGTCGCATCTCTTTCTGTTTTTGCGCAAAGAAACAGCAGGAGAGTTACCGAGTATAACCGAACATATCTCGCCGATAATACAGAGAAAATGGCGGAAATTCTCGATAATGAAATTCAGAACGGATATTCCAACATAAAAATACTCAGCGAACTTGTTTCCAATTCTCTTACCGGCCCTGAATTTGACATTTCAAGCATTCAGCACCTTATCAATAACTCTGTTTTTGATTTTATGGAGTTTGCCGATAAAGACGGTATGGATCATAACATTACCGGCGGAGTATCAGATGCCACCGACAGAAAATATTATCTTGATGCAAAAGCGGGAAACTCAGGCATGGAACTTATCTATAATTCCAGAGCTACCCATGAAACCCTTCTGATGTTCTATTCACCTATATATTACAATGATGAATTTGTCGGTTCTCTTGTAGGTGTATATCAGGCTGCAAACAGAATAACAAACATACTCTCCGATAAGTTCTTCGGTGAACTGGCAACGGCATATCTTGCTGATGAAAACGGAAGAGTTATTGCCAGCAGCAAAGAGTTTGATTCCAATGTTGAGATGTATCTCACAGACCTTGCGGAAGGCGACGAAAAGCTGGAAAAAGAAATCGAGAGTGCAATGCTCGTGGAATACGAGAAAAATCTTATGCTTCCGAACAATGATGTGGGCGGTTGTATAATAAAGCTTCCAATCAGCGGGTATTACATGATTCGCTCTTTCCCTCAGAAAGTAAACGAGACAGTATCCGGGCAGACCAATAAAATGGTTTATGAACTCACTGCATTTGTTGTGGTGGTTATCGGTCTTTTCCTTATGTATATTGTTGTTTTCTTCAAAAGGGAACACAGAGAGGTTGAAAAGGCAAAGAATGCCGCCGAATCTGCAAGAAAAGAGGCGAAAAAGGCTAACACCGCCAAAACCGCATTCCTTTTCAATATGTCCCACGACATACGCACACCTATGAACGCCATAATAGGTTTCAGAGATTTACTTGAGAAATATCAGGAAAATCCTGAGAAACGTCAGGATTATCTTGATAAGATAAAGAATGCAAACGATGTTCTGCTCTCCATTATCAATAATGTTCTTGAGATGTCACGAATTGAGAGCGGAACTCTGGAATTAAACGAGGTTGCCGGAAGTGCCGAACAGTTTGGTGACAGCATTGCTTCAATGTTCCTTGAGATGATGACTCAGAAGGGAATAAAGTTCACTAAAGAAGTCAAGGTAAATAATCACTTTGTGTTCTGCGACCCGACAAAAATCAGAGATGTTTTCATTAATATACTCTCCAATTCATATAAATATACAAATCCGGGTGGAAGCGTTGATGTTTCTCTCGAAGAAATCCCAAGTGAAAAAGAGGGATATGTTCTTTACAGAACCACCGTTACAGATACCGGTATAGGCATGAGTGAGGAATTTCTGCCTCATCTTTTCGAGGAGTTTTCACGTGAAAGCAACACAACAGATTCCAGAATAGAGGGAACAGGCCTCGGAATGCCTATCGTCAAAAGGCTTATAGAGTTTATGAACGGTGAAATTGAGGTTCACAGCAAGAGAGGTGAGGGAACAACCTTCATCATCACTCTGCCGCACAGAATTGCCACCAAAGAAGATTATAAGGGTCAGATAGACAAATCCATAGACCCCGAAATTTTCAAGGGTAAGAGAATTCTTCTTGCTGAGGATAACGACCTTAATGCGGAAATCGCAACGGAAATTCTCACAGATGCGGGTTTCCTCACAGAACGTGCGGAAAACGGCAAGGTATGCTGCAAAATGCTCAGAGATGCACCTGCACATTATTATGACATTATATTAATGGATATACAGATGCCACTCATGAACGGTTATGATGCAGCCATGGAAATCAGACAGATGGGAGATGTGGAAAAGGCTGAAATTCCTATTGTTGCAATTACAGCCAATGCTTTTGATGAAGATAAAAAAGCGGCTTTCCGCTGTGGCATGAACGGCCACCTGCCAAAGCCGATAAATGTAAAAGGGGTAATGGAAGAGCTTTCTATTATTTTCAGACAGAATGCCCGTAAATAATAGGCTTTTCAAAAAAGATTAAGGAAGTAGAGAATGAGTAAAGTAAGCAAAGAGTCAAAACGTATTATCAAATATCTTCTGATATTGCTGGTTATAGCTACGTTGTTGCAGTATCTTGTTCTGAAGGAAATCTCTGTTGTAAAACTTGAGAATAAAATTCAGAGTGCGACAATTCAGGGTCAGCATATAGCCAGTACGATTCAGCTCACAATAGATAATGTGGAAGAGGCATCCCGTGCCGTCAAATATTTCTATCTGGATAATCCCGACTATGAAGAGGAGAACTTTGACAGAATGGCCCGGTCGGTTATGGATGATCACCCTGCCATTGAGAGTATGTATATTGCCCCCGAAGGAATAATCAGGTCAGCTTATCCCGAAGAAGTTAAAGCTTCCACAATAGGTTTTGAAATGCTCAAAGACCCGGATCAGGGTCCGAGAGCTCAGCTTGCCATAGATACCGGCCTGGCTACCATTGCAGGACCGCACAACCTTGTTGAAGGCGGTGTCGGTCTCATACTCAGAAACCCTGTGTTTGTTGATG
Organism: Clostridia bacterium; assembly: GCA_030526115.1. Classification (GTDB taxonomy): domain Bacteria; phylum Bacillota; class Clostridia; order Oscillospirales; family Acutalibacteraceae; genus SIG603. Next base: position 1,865 of record JAUNDK010000052.1, on the reverse strand, counting down.
GGGCTTTCCGGGGATTCTCTGTTCTTATTCTTGACTGGAATGATTGCGTCAACGATATTATGAGCAATATCGGACCATCTATGTCAGATTACAAATTTGCCGTGTGGAAAGAGACAAAAGATGAAACAGCCGTTACCGATGAAGACGGTTACATTTTCAGAAATTCGGAAGAGCCTATCTCCAAGAAGGTAGATATTGAGATTGATGTTCCCAACGATGTCTGGCATCTCACAATTGAGCCTGTCAATGGTTGGGGAATAGTATCGGATATGGTACCGAGCATCTGTATCTCAGTGTTCATTTCTCTGGTTATCAGCTTTGTGTTTGTATCTCTTGCAATATTCAGCAACAGAAAGAAAATGCTTCAGATTGAGCAGGCAGAGAATGAAACGAAATCCCAGTATCTTCAGCAGCTCAGTGCTGCTCTTGAAAAGGCGGAGAAGGCAGATGCCGCAAAAACAGCTTTTCTCTCGAGAATGTCCCACGATATACGCACACCGCTCAACGGTATTATCGGTCTCATTCAGATAGACGAAAAGCATGCAGATGACAGAGAACTGGTGGACAGAAACCGTGAGAAAATCAAGGTCAGCGCAAATCATCTCCTCGAGCTTATCAACGATGTTCTTGAAATTGCCAAAATGGATGACGAGAATGTTCAGCTTGCCGAAGAACCGATTGATCTTCTCGACCTTACCAATGATGTTTTTACCATAATTGAAAACCGTGCCATAGAGGAAGGCATAAAGCTCACACATGATAATTACAGTGAGAAAATCATTTACCCATATGTTTACGGAAGTCCGCTTCACCTGCGTCAGATTATCATCAATCTTTTAAGCAATGCCATAAAGTACAACAAGAAAAACGGAAGCATAAACTGCTCAGTAGACCTGGTAAGCAAAACAGATGAAACAGTAACTTACCGCGTTGTTGTTGAAGATACCGGCATAGGCATGAGCAAAGAATTCCTGAGCAGACTTTTTGAGCCTTTCTCTCAGGAGCATTCCGATGAAAGAAGTGTCTACTTCGGGACAGGCCTCGGCATGAGCATAGTAAAAAGTCTTGTCGATAAAATGAACGGTTCCATCTATGTTGAAAGTGAACAGGGCGTGGGCTCAAAGTTCACTGTGGAAATTCCGTTCAGGCTTGCCGATTCCGATGCAATTCCGAAGAAAGCTGAGGCCTCTGACTTCAGTTTTGATGGTACAAAGATCCTTCTTGTTGAGGATAACGAACTCAACATGGAAATTGCCGAGGCAATACTCACAGATGTGGGTGCGGTAATAACCAAGGCTTTTAACGGTGAAGAGGCCCTTGATATTTTTATCAACACAAACCCGAATACTTTCGATATAATCATCACAGACATTATGATGCCAAAGATGAACGGCTACGAGTTAACCCAGTCCATAAGACACATGGAGAGCCGTCCGGATGGCAGAAAAATTCCAATTATCGCCATGACAGCCAACGCCTTCGAGGAGGACAGACGCAATGCCCTTTCCGCAGGTATGAACGGCCATGTGGCAAAGCCTATTGACATTGCGGTGCTTATGAAAACACTGGCGAAAATTGTAGGTAAATAAAAATCTGTGCCGCCGAGCTCAATTGAGAGACGGCGGCATTTGTGCTATGAAGGAGGTTTAACTATGTTATTTAATGAAAAAGAAATCATACTCAAAAACGGAGAGAAGTGCCTGCTTCGTCCTGTTGCCGTAAGTGATGCTCAGGATATGATAGACTATCTTCGCACGGTATCGGGGGAAACTCCTTACCTGCTTCGTTACCCTGATGAAGTCACCTTCACAAAGACTAACTATTAAAAGTCAATAAGAATTTCAAGAAATTTTTAGATAACTCTT
>JAUNDK010000051.1:7695-16909 GCA_030526115.1 Clostridia bacterium | reverse complement strand
AAGAGCCCACAGAGCCTGTCGAAGAGGAAGAAGAACTCGAGGCAGAGGAGGAAACTGTTGCTGAAGAGGCAAAGGATGAGGAAGAGATACTGACCAGCGGACCTTTCAGATACAAAGAAGTACTGAAAGGTACAATAAAGTACGCTGAAATTGTCAGTTACGAGGGAAGCGCCGAATTTCTGGTTATCAATACCGTTAACTCACTTCCGGTTCTTTCGATTCTTGATAATGCTTTTTCGGGATGTGGTTCTCTCAGAGCTGTAAAAATTTCACGTACAGTACAGTACATCGGAGAGAACGCGTTCTTAAACTGCATAAATCTGAATTATATAACGGTTCTGTCATCTCCGACTGTCGGCAGTAATGCGTTTTCAACGGGAGGTGTTGTGTATCTCTACGCTTATGAGGGTTCTGAAGTTGAAGACTGTGAGGACATAACAAATAAAATATATTTCAAAAAGATATATAACGAAGGGGATTTTCTTTATGTCAGAGCAGGTGCTGCCAGAGACCAAAAGGCTATTATTGTCAGATATACAGGCACCGACAGCTCTGTCGTAATACCGGAAACACTTGGAGATTTGGAAGTTTCAGCCATTGAGTACGGAGCGTTTTTCGATACAACACTTTGGGATCTTACTATTCCGAAGAATGTCACTGTGACGGATTACCTATTGATGAATTGTCCGAATTCCCCACAGATACACGGATATGCGGGCTCTGAGGCTGAGACCTTTGCGAAAAACAATAATCTTATCTTTATCGAAATCATAGACCCGGGAAAATGCGGTGCCGATCTTAGCTATGAGCTGGATGCGTACGACGGTAAACTTACCATAAGCGGTACGGGTGCAATGTACAGCTGGTCTGAGACCGATAACGCTCCGTGGTATGAAAACAGAGAAAAGATAAAGAGCGTAGTAATTGAATCAGGGGTAACATCTATCGGAAGCTATGCCTTTGACAGCTGCGTAAACCTTGAGTCGATAGAAGCGGAAACCACCGTAAAGACGGTTGGAGAGAGAGCATTCTCAGGATGCGAAAATCTCGAAACGCTAAATCTTAAATCGACCTCTGTTTCTGTCGGAATCCACGCTTTTGAAAACTGCTACTCATTTAGTGACAAATACGGATTCATCACTTACAGAGGAACTCTGTATGAGTATTTCGGTGACGATTATGAGGTCCTTATTCCGAACGGTGCAACCAGAATTGCGGAAGAAGCATTTTCAGGGAATGAATTACGTTTTGTAAGCTTACCGCTTTCCGTAACGCATATCGGTTCAAAGGCATTTGGAGACTGTGAATATCTGTATTATGTACTCATGCCGAAAACCGTTACTAACATTGCGGATGATGCTTTCGCAGATGCCCCCATTGGTAAAGTATTCTGTGAGGCAGGCTCATACGCCGAGAGCTATGCAAAAGGTAAGTCATTTACCACGATGGATTACTGGCAGGGATGTTTCGAAGGAAGAACAAATGAAGACGGAACAGGTACCTTATTGATGTATTACGGTGCTTACAGTGATGTTAAGGTTCCTTCTGTAATCCAGGGTATTAAGATTACCGGAATCGGTGATGCGGCATTCAGTATTTATGACTTATCGCCGACGACTGTTTATCAGAGAACCGGACCGATATACGGAAAGCTGACAAGCATCAGTCTGCCGAACACAATCGAAACAATCGGATATGGTGCATTTTACGCACAGGACAGGCTTACAAGCATAACCATACCTTCTTCCTGTAAGGAGATTGGTGATGAAGCGTTTGTTTTGTGCAGCGGTTTAACATCCGTCACCATTCCGTCAGGTGTAAAGACAATCGGCAAAGCTGCCTTCCTAAGCTGTGAAGGACTGAAGGACAAGGACGGTTTTGTAAGAATCAGAAATGTAATCTATGGCTACTTCGGTAAGCCGGATGTAACCATTCCTTACGGAGTTACCGAAATCAGCGATGGTGCTTTCTGTGAGAGTGATATAACCTCCGTATCGATTCCGGGCACGGTTACCCGTATCGGAGAAGACGCATTCGCTTTATCAGACCTGACAAGTGTTGTAGTTCCGAACTCGGTTACATATATCGGTGCATACGCTTTCTCTACTCCCAGACTTACAAAGATTGTGGTTCCTTCCTCTGTAAAAACTATAGGTTATCTTGCGTTCGGAGATAATACTACGGTATATTACACCTCCACAAGGGCAAACTGGGATAAGATTGATAAAGAATATTTTGATAATACAGTTATCTTTGGAAAAGCCCTTGACAATACAAAGATAAGTTCGTGGGCTAATGTATCTACAGGTATCAAGCTGACATGGGTTAAGGTAGCAGATGCGGCAGGATACCAGGTTTACAGGGGTTCCACAAAGATTGCAACTGTTACAAGCGGTTCAACAGTAACTTACACAGATACAGCCGTTAAATCATCCGCAAACAAGACAGCATATACTTACTATGTAAGAGCATATAAAAAGGACAGCTCAGGTACAGTTATTTACAGTGCAAAGTCAGACGGAAAATATACAAGAAGAATGCAGACTCCGTCCATAAAGAGCTACTCAAACACAAGTACGGGAATCAAGCTCACATGGGGTGCTCAGACAGGAGCAACAGGCTATGCTGTATATCGTGACGGTGTGAAGATTAAGACAACAACATCCACATCTTACACAGATACAGCTTCTGCCGTAGCCAAGGCGGCAAACCGCAAGACATTTAAATATACAGTAAAGAGCTACTATAAGACCAGCTCAGGAACTTACTATTACTCCGGTTCTAGTGCTGTAAAAACCGCATACAGAATGCAGACTCCTGCCATAAAGAGCTACTCAAACACAAGTACGGGAATCAAGCTCACATGGGGTGCTCAGACAGGGGCAACAGGCTATGTTGTATATCGTGACGGTGTAAAGATAAAGGCAACAACAGCCACATCATACACAGATATATCCGATACAGTAGCCAAGGCAGCAAACGGAAAAGCATTCAAGTACACCGTGAAGAGCTACTACAAGACAAGTTCAGGAACATATCACTACTCCGGTTCAAGTGCCGTGAAAACAGCCTACAGAGTAAAGGCACCTGCCACATTCACAGCCACAGCAGGTACAGGCTCGGTAACACTTAAGTTCAGTACTGTTCCGACAGGAATGAATTATCAGATTTACAGAGCAACAAGCAAAACAGGCACATACAGTCTTATCAAGACAGTAAGTGCAGGAACAGCATCTTACAGGAACACAGGTCTCACAAAGGGAAAGACTTATTACTACAAAGTAAGAGCCTACAAGACCATTAATTCCGTAAAGGTTTACTCAGCTTATACTGCTGTTAAATATGCAACTGTGAAGTAAAGATTATTAATCTCCCCTCGGGCAACCGGGGGGAGAATTTTTTGTATTTTGCCTTTTTCGTGTTGATTTTAGTTGCCTGATTTCATATAATATAGTATAGAAAACTATATATTCTTCGGCTGTGTGGATGCCGGAGAAAGATAATTGAGAAGAACTGATTCAGGAGATATTTCAATGTCAGTTAAAGGGAAAATATCATCATTAAAAATATACAAAAAAGCCATGCGCATAATGTCGATTCTGCTTTGCCTTATGCTTGCGGTTACACTTGTGCCAATATCGGCGACGGCTGAAGATGTAGTAAAAGTAGGCCGTTACAATACATACGATTTCGTCACGGGTCCAAACGGTGAACGCTCAGGATATTCCTACGATTACATGCAGGAAATCGCCTACTACACAGGCTGGACCTATGAGTATATCGACGGAACATGGGAGGAACTCTACAATAAAATGGTAGCGGGAGAGATTGATATGCTCGCCAGCGCAACATACCGTGAGAGCCGTCTTGATGATATACTGTACTCAGCAAAGCCCATGGGCGTAAACGGATATTACCTTGTATATTCCACAAGCCTGAGTGGAGTCGACGGGTCAGCTCTCAGTTTTCTTGACGGAGCGAAACTTGGTTTCCAGGATGGCAGTTTCCAGACGACACTGTGGGCAAATTATCTCGAACAGATGAATATTCATGTGGAGATGGTTCCGCTCACCTGTACTTCTGAGGAAGCTGTGCAGAAAATAGCCTTCGGCGAGATAGATGCCTTCCTTACAGAGGGAATAACAAAGGATTACCTCACCCAGGGCATAACAGTGCTCAAACTCTCAGAGGAATCTGTGTACTTTGCATTCAGCAAAAACCGTCCGGAGTTAAAAGAACAGGCAGATGCCGCAATGAGCAAGATTCAGCAGCTTAATCCGCTGTTTCAGGATAATCTGAGAAGCAGGTACATGTCTCCCATTGTAAACAGTATGATTTCCGCAGAGCAGATAAAATGGATTACATCTCACGGACCTGTCAGCATCGGTTTCCTTGACGGAGAACTGACAGATTATGATCCGGTTACAGGAGAGATTAACGGAGTTCTTGCGGAATATATGAACTTTGCGGATGACTGTCTCGATAACAGAACTCTGGAATTTAAGGCAGTTCCTTTCTCAACGAACGAAGAGATGCTTGAAGCTCTCGGCAATGGAGAAATCGATATGATTTTCCCATTGGTTCGCAGCCTTAATTTCGCTGAAGAATCCGGATACATGTTTTCAACTCAGCTTGTAAATGTGCCTATGACAGCGGTTACAAGACAGCGTGATTTCAATGAATCCGAACCCCAGACCGTAGCCATTGTCGAAGGTGATCTCACCCAGAAATGGTATATCGGAGAGAGATATTCCAACTGGACTGTCAGGGAATATAAAACTTATGAGGATTGTGAAAAAGCCCTCGAAGATGGTCAGGTAAACTGTTTTATCACCAACGCCTATGCCGTTCAGGATTATCTGAAAATAAAGAAAAACTACTGCATATATCTTTCAGAACCCGAAAGCATAGCATTCATGCTTCGCAGAGACAGCATTACTCTTTTATCTGTCATAAACCAGACCATTGTCATGATGCCTGATTCCGTAATGCAGGGTGCACTCACCAAGTTCGAAACCCCTGAGAGAAGTATAACATTTGCAGAGTTTGTCAGAGAGAATGCTCTCTCGGTTATTCTGATGGTTGTCATAATATTCGGACTGTTTATCACACTTACTCTTATGTTCCTCTTCAAGTCAAGAAAAGAGGAGAGAAAAACCGCAGAGCTTAACGCACAGCTTCAGATTAATCAGGAGAAACTTACCGAGGCACTCGATTCCGCAGAACAGGCCAACAGGGCAAAAACAAATTTCCTGTTCAATATGTCTCATGATATACGCACACCGATGAATGCGATAATGGGTTATTCCCAGCTGATGCGAAAGGAGCTCACAGATCCGAAGCTGATAGATTATCAGAAAAAGATTGAGGCATCCGGTGAGCTGCTCATTTCAATTATCAATCATGTGCTTGATATGTCCAGAATAGACAGCGGCAAAACAGAGATATATGAAGATGTTCTTGACTTAAGCGGTATTCCGGAGGCAATTGCCGGAGTTTTCGAGACCGAGGCGGACAAAAAGAACATTGAGATGAGCTACACGCTGAATCTGAAAAAACAGATTTGTCTATGCTGATGTGACAAAGCTCAACGAGATATTCATGAATATCATAAGCAATGCGATAAAGTACACTCCTGCAGGAGGAAAGATTGATGTCAGAGTTGAGGAGCTTCCATGTGACGAGGAAGGTTTTGCACTTTACAGAAGCTCTGTCAGAGATAACGGCATAGGCATGAGCAAAGAGTTCCTGCCGTACATTTTTGATTCTTTCACAAGAGAGCGCAACACCACCATGGGCAAGGTTGCCGGGACAGGTCTTGGACTTGCCATAGTCAAAAAGCTGACAGATGCAATGGGCGGCACCGTTGAGGTTGACAGCGCGCCTGACAAGGGAACCACCTTTACAGTAACATTCAAACACAGAATTGCCACTGAGGAGATGCCGACAATTGCAGAAAGCCCGGCCAAAGACATAAGTTCATTCAAGGGCAAACGCATACTCCTCGCTGAAGATAACGAGCTTAATGCGGAAATTGCCATGACAGTTCTCGAAGATACTGGCTTCATGGTAGAACATGCCGAAGATGGTGATGTATGTGTTGAGAAGCTGAAAAATTCTGAGCCCGGATATTACGATCTCATCCTCATGGATATTCAGATGCCGAGAATGGATGGCTACACCGCAACAAAGCAGATTAGAGCATTGAGCGATTCTGAAAAAGCAGATATTCCGATTATCGCCATGACAGCCAACGCCTTCGAGGAGGATAAGAAAAACGCTTTCGACGCAGGCATGACAGGATTTGTGGCAAAGCCCATTGACATTACTGCATTGATGGAAACGCTTTCATCGGTTTTGCACACCTCAAACAAATAAAACCGCATAAAATCGAGGACTTTCAGAGATTTGCCGTTTGATATTGCGGCTGACTCTGGAAGTCTTTTTTTCATCAATCGAGTATGATTTGCGGCAAAAAAGATAGATGAGACGGGATTGATGAGAGAAGCGTGTAACAGTAGTGCACAATTATACGGATAATGCCCGCACTGCTGGACCTGCATGAACTTTCTGATTATACCTACAGCAACACAAACAGACGTTTGCATACATCACAGAATATGTGTTTGCAATTTGGGAGATGTAATATGTGTTTTAGTGTAAACTATAAGATAATATGTTATCCAATGCTGAGAGTTTTTTTATACAGTGGATTGATTAGATTAGGAACGGGAAGAAAGGAATATTTACAAAATAATTTGTATGATAACCATATATAATAAAGTTAATACTATTTTAATAGTTTTTTTGTTAAATGATAAAATTATAAAGACCACCCGATAAAGGTGGTCAAATATGATAGCGGTAACAAAGGATACCGCCAAATCCTACGGCATAATAGCCTTATCTCAGAATTCTGATGGATATTGATAAACTTAAACCAAAGGGTAGATGGATGACTTAATGACAGATATTGAATTATACAGAACTGATGAACACCGCAATAGATAAAGTCATCAGTATGAAGAAGGCATTTAAGGAATATATAAATAACTGATTAACACAAAAGCGAATTCTACCACCACGGCAGAATTCGCTTTTTCTTTTTATATATCGTCACCCGTGTGCATTTTCGCACTCACTCCCACACATCAAAATCATTCAGGTAATTACCCTTTGAAGGTCTCGATTCCTTCGTACTTGTCACAGTTCCACCGCTTATGGAAATAGATTTGACTAATCTGCTTCAGGCAGAAAAACAAAATTCATCAATACTCTTGTAATTAAATATATAAAGTCTATTGACATAGTAGGAATAGATGATGTATATTATGAAAATGATTGTCAGAATGCGGATTAGGAAAATTCCGTACGGCATAAAAGATACTTTGAAATACAGATTTATACAGGAGAGTAAAGATGCTGACACAGTTTTCAAGAACCCAGCTCCTATTGGGAGAAGAGTCCATGAACAGCTTAAAGAATGCGAGAGTAGCGGTTTTCGGTGTGGGAGGCGTAGGCGGATATGTCTGCGAAGCCCTTGTCCGCAGTGGCGTTGGGGCATTTGACCTTATTGATGATGACAAGGTCTGCCTTACCAATCTTAACCGTCAGATTATTGCGACGAGAAAAACCGTGGGAAAATACAAGGCTGAAGTAATGAGAGACAGAATGCTTGAGATAAATCCCGATGTTGATGTCAGAATACATAAATGCTTTTTCCTGCCGGAGAACGCAGATGAATTTCCTTTTTCCGAATATGACTATGTTGTGGATGCGGTGGATACCGTCACTGCCAAGATTGAACTTGTCATGAAATGTCAAAAAGAGGGAATACCGATCATCAGCTCCATGGGAGCAGGAAATAAACTGGAGGCATCTGCTTTCAAAGTAGCCGATATCTACAAAACAAGAATGTGTCCGCTGGCAAGAGTAATGCGCGCCGAGCTGAAAAAGCGGGGTGTAAAAAAGCTGAAAGTGGTTTATTCCGAGGAAAAACCTACCCGTCCCATAGAGGATATGTCCATAAGCTGTCGTACACACTGCATATGTCCTCCGGGGGCAAAGCATAAGTGCACAGAGCGCAGAGATATTCCGGGAAGTGTGGCATTTGTGCCATCGGTAGCAGGACTGATTATTGCAGGCGAAGTTGTAAAGGATCTTACAGGAAAGAAAGGACTTGTGTAAAATGGAATTACTGGAAAAATATGAGAAACTGAAGGAGTATATCGCATCATTCGGAAGTGTGGCTGTCGCTTTTTCAAGCGGAGTGGATTCAACATTTCTTCTGCATGCGGCAAAGGAAGCGCTCGGTGACAAAGTGATTGCGGTCACAGCATCTTCATGTTCTTTCCCGGAAAGGGAATTAAATGAGGCAAAGGTATACTGCGAAAATCAGGGAATACGCCATTTCATAATAAAATCGGAAGAACTGGAAATAGAGGGCTTCTCCCATAACCCAAAGAACCGCTGTTATCTCTGTAAGCATGAGCTGTTTGAGAAAATCGGCAAGGTAGCTGAAGAACAGGGAATAAATGAGATTGCCGAGGGTTCCAACCTCGATGACAACGGAGATTACAGACCGGGGCTTCAGGCTGTTGCGGAGCTCGGTGTGAAAAGTCCGCTCAGATATATCGGATTCACAAAGCAGGAAATAAGAGATTTATCCAAGCTCTTTAATCTGCCCACTTGGAACAAGCAGTCATTTGCCTGCCTTTCCAGCAGATTCCCTTACGGCGATCTGATTAACGAAGAAAAACTCGGAATGGTTGACAAGGCAGAGCAGTTACTGCTCGACATGGGATTCCATCAGTTAAGAGTAAGAATACACGGAAAAATGGCGAGAATAGAGCTGTTACCTGAGGAATTCCCAAAGTTCATTGAGGATTCTGTCAGACTCACAGTGTACGAAAAGTTCAGGGAATACGGTTTTTCCTATGTGGCTCTGGATGTACTGGGCTATCGTATGGGAAGCATGAACGAAACACTTGAGAAGAAAACCGGTGATTCATAAATGAAAAACGGATATAAATACAGCAGAGAAACCATTGGAAAAGCCTTTGTAAAATCCGTTCCGATTATGTGCAGTTATATCTTTGTCAGCATGGCATACGGAATAATGATGGAAGAAGCAGGTTTTTCATGGATTTATTCTCTGGCTGTAAGTCTTACGGTATATACCGGCGCTTTCCAGTTTGTGCTGATTACTTTTCTA
>JAUNDK010000051.1:0-7684 GCA_030526115.1 Clostridia bacterium | reverse complement strand
TCGGGAGCTTCGATATTCACCATTGCGGTAACGGCTTTTCTTATGAACAGCCGACAGCTGTTTTACAGTCTGACTTTTGTTGATGAGTTCAGGAAAATGGGAAAACGCCTGCCGTATATGATTCATACAATGACAGATGAAACCTATGCCGTGAACCTTACCCTTGAATCGGAAGGCAAAGAGAAGGAAGATACCATGTTTCTGGTAGCTTTGTTTTCCCGCTGTTACTGGATGATCGGTGCGGTTATAGGTGGAATACTCGGTCAGATTATCCCCTTTGACATGGAGGGCATTGATTTCTGTATGACTGCGCTGTTTCTTATAATCCTTGTTGACAGGTGGGAAAATGAAAGTAATCATGTTCCTGCCGTTGTGGGACTGATTGTAGCCGTACTGTGCCTTTTAACAGTCGGTCCGCAGAATTTCATGTTACCTGCACTTATGATAGTATCGGGAATATTACTGCTTCTTGGCCGAAAGGAGGAAGAATGATGGAAAAATCCATGATTGTTGTCGCTGTACTCGTATCGGCAGTAATTACATTCGGCCTCAGGGCTCTCCCTTTTGCTTTATTCGGACATGGCAAAGCCATGCCACCCAAAATGATATATCTCGGAAGAATCCTTCCGTCTGCGATTATGGCGGTGCTGGTTGTTTACTGCCTGAAAGATGTAATCTGCAATTTCTCGGAATTCGGTATTGCGGAAATTATTGCTTCCGCAGTTGTAATTCTGTCCTATAAATGGAGGCATAACACTTTGCTTTCCATCACTTTGGGCACTGTATGTAATATGATTCTTTTGAGGATAATCTGATGTGAGAAAAGATAGTTTACATAAAAATGCAGTAACGGAGACATTTCATGAACATCAACCAGCTTAAGTACGTAATAGAGGTAGCAAATTCCAAGTCAATGCGAGAGGCCGCAACAAGGCTTTATATTTCGCATCCGGCTTTGTCCGCAAGCATTTCAGAGCTTGAATCCGAGCTTGAAATCAATATATTCGAGCGTACAAACAAGGGTATTTCCGTGACTCCTGCGGGTCATGAATTTATTGAGTATGCCAAAAAGGCTATAAGCCAGTATGAGATTCTTGAGGATAAATATCTTACAAAAAACAGACATGCAGACAGATTCTCTGTATCTGCACAGCATTTCAATTTTGCGATTAAGGCCTTTACCGAGGTTATAAAGAGATTCAATCCGAAACGATATGTATTTTCCATTCACGAGACAAAGACCAATGAGGTGCTGGAAAATGTAAGGGATATGAAAAGTGAGGTTGGTATTGTTTCGTATTCAAGTGCCAATGAAACCCTTATCAGAAAGCTTATTCGTGAGTATAAGCTTGAATTTACTCCCCTCATGGTGAAGGACACCTATGCCTATGTGTGGAAAAACCACGAATTTGCCGACAGAACGGAGATATCCCTTGAGGAGCTTTACGAATATCCCTGTGTTTCTTTTGACCAGAGTGCGGACAATAATTTTTATCTTAATGAAGAAGCTCTGGCTGACTTTGTCTCTCAGAAGGTAATCAAGTCGGATGACAGAGCAACCACCATGGAGATATTTGCGGAGCTTGGAGCCTACTCCATAGGTTCGGGTATGCTTGCCGAAGAAAACGCCATACTTCAGGGCCTTGTTTCAATTAAACTCAAAGAGGAAGATCCCCTTACCATAGGTTATATCGTAAGAAAGAGAAGCACCCTTTCAGAGTACGGAAAGGCCTATGTGGAGGAGCTTGAGAAATTCAGAGAACTTTAAATCGGCTTTTGATCGAGCTGCCGGGAAGCGTCAGGGTATGCCCTGGGTTTCCCGGTTTTTTTGTCTGCTATGTGATAACCGTCGCTTATCACACACGATTAAATCCCCGTAATTTTCAAATATAGGTAACTGTGTTATTATAACGTCACCACCAAGAAAGAAAGGAGAAATGACAATGAGTACAATCAAGTCAGAGACAATCGTATCAATGTGCAGCATGTGTAGCCGAATGCTTAACTTCCAGGCAAGTGATATGGCTGAGTGTTGACCTTATTGTCATATGCTCAATTATTTTCTGTTAAGAAATTAAGCCAAATGCCTGGAAGTATGCGAAAACCTTCCGGGTTTTCTTTATTTATATAACTATTTACAACACATAATTTTTTCGTATTTATTTTAAGGAGACAATACAATGAGTGAAGTTAGAAATACATGCGGTTTTAATACAGCAGAAGAAGCACCTAAGTTTACAGAGGAACTTGCAGACAAGCTTGCAAAGGAAAGAGGTTTAAGAGTAAGACCCAGTGAGACAGTAAGTGAGACAGATGAAAGAGGCGTATTCGTAAGACAGGCTAACACTTTCATCACAGCTTTCGGTGACAAAGAAGGAGAGTTCAAGGCAGAGGCCAACCGCTACAAGATCTTCTGGGCACACGGATGCCACTGGTCAAACAGACCTGTAATCGTAAGAGATATCTTAGGACTTGAAGATGTAATTGATGACCTTGCAACAACAATGGGCGGAAGCAAATACGGACACAGCTTCAACGATCAGAAGGATTTCAGGGATCCTACAACCGGAGCATATTTCCTCTCTGAGTTTTACGAGAATGCAAAGCCGGGCTTCAGCGGCAGAGCAACAACACCTACACTTGTAGACGTTAAGGAAAAGAAAGCCGTCAACAACGACTACCACAGACTTACAAACTACATTGAGGTGCAGTTCAGAAAGTTCCAGAAAACCGACATTGACCTTTATCCAAAGGCATACAGAAAAGAGATTGATGAGTTCAACGACTGGCTCTTCCCGACAATAAACAACGGTCACTACAGAATGGCCTTCGGTACAAGCTGGGTGGCATATCAGGAAGCTTACGAGGATTTCTTCAATGCAATCGAGAAGATTGAGGAAAGACTTAAGACAAACAGATTCCTCTTCGGTGACTACATTACAGACTCTGACGTAAGACTCTATGTAACACTTGTAAGATGGGAGACAGGCTACTTCCACAATGTGGGACCGTTAAAGAAGAGAATTGCTGAGTATGAAAACATCTGGGGCTATGTAAAGGAGCTGTTCAGCATTCCTGAATTCAGAAAGTACACATTCTTTGAGTTCCCTTCCAATCCTGACAAGACAAAGCGCAGCCCATTCGGAGCTTACCTCGGAAGAATTGCTTCTCAGATTCCTTTCGATGAACTCTGGAAGACAGACGGTTCAAGAAAGGCTTTATCCGAAGATCCTGAGAATGTATATCTTCACACCGATGTAACACCTGAGGAATACCAGAGTGAGATTTCCTTCTCAAAGTGGAACCTTCCATCCTGGGATGACCGTCAGCCGAGAAATGTATCCATTTCAGTGGATCCATCCATCAACCCTTTAAAGGGACTTTTAAAGAATAAGTAATAAGAAAAGATATATCAGATATTCAGGGAGATAATTATCATGAAAAGAAATATATTCAGAAAAATAGCAGCAACAGTTTTATCAGTAGTACTCGCAGCCACAGCTCTTACAGGCTGCGGCAGCAAAGAAAGCGAAAAGGCGGTAATCAAGTTTGAAACAGGCGGAGCTCCTGCACCGTTTATCTACACCGTAGACGATGAGGCAGATGCATTATACAAGACAAAGGACGGGGTTTTCCTTTCCGGTTACGATATTGCGGTATTAACAGAGCTTTTCAAGCTTCCTGCATTTGAGAACTACGAGCTTGACCTTTCGGTAAGTTCAAACTCACTTGTTGATGCTCAGCAGGGTGTTATAGATGCCACCATCAACAACTGGAGCTACAACGAAGAAAGAGCGAAATCCTTCTACTTCTCATATCCTTACACAAAGTCAAGATACACAATCACAACAGCCGCAGGTACTTCAGTATCCTCATTTGAAGAACTGGCAGATTCCGGTCTTATTATTTACGGTGGTGCAGGTGGCAATACAACAAACGCCATTGAGCGCTGGAATGAAAAAAGAACAGACGACCAGAGCAAGATTCAGATTGAATATACTTCTGTTGACATGACAGTTCAGCTTCAGGAAGCAATTGACGGAAAGGTTGCTCTTATCCACGACCAGCCGGTTATCCTTTCCTACAAGCAGGCATATCCTGAGCAGTTTAAAAAGTTAAATATCTCTGTATTATCAGACACAGAAACAGCAACAAACATTACAGCAAACAACACATCACACATCCTCTTCGGTAATACAGGTGCCCACGCAAAAGAATACCAGAAGCTCATTTCTGAGGGTATTAAGACTCTTTATGACAACGGAAAACTTGAAGAGCTCGGCAAAAAGTGGATTGCAGACGTACTTGGCGATCCAACAGCAACTGTATTACCACTCGAATCAGATTTAGATTACTTAAACTGATAATTATCTTATAAACCCTTACGTATGGAGGAAACATGTCAACGAATTTTTCAGACTATTTCAGCATAGAATTAATGTGGTCAAGATTTCCTGACCTCATAAAGAAGATACCGATAACCCTTGAACTTGCAGCACTTTCCTTCCTGGTATCACTTGTAATCGGCTTATTGATAGCAGTTGCAAGATACAAAAAAATCAAGATTTTAAATGGGATAGCGACATCTTTCCTCTCTGTCGTAAGAGGCACTCCGATGTTAATTCAGTTATATGTCGCATATTACGGAATACCTGCAATACTCAGAATTATCAATTCCTGGGGCGCAAACATTGATGTAAACATCATCCCGAAAATAGTATATGCTTTCATCTCCCTGGGCCTTTACCAGTCAGCTTTTACAAGTGAGACCATAAGGGCAGCACTTGAATCGGTATCAGCGGGAGAAATCGAAGCCGCATATGCAATGGGTATGAATTACGGCCAGATTTTAAAAAGAATAATCATTCCGGAGGCGCTGGAAAATGCGCTTCCCGGACTTGATAACTCGGTTATCGGTCTTATTAAGGGAACATCACTTGCATCAACCTGCGGAATCATCGAAATAACCTATCAGAACCAGATACTTGCCGGACGTGATTACAGATACCTTGAGGGTTATGTGGCTCTTGCAATTATTTACTGGTTAATAACCATCATTCTTGAAAGAATATTCAAGATAGTCGAAAAGCGCACAAAAATACCGGAACGCCCAAAACCGATTAAACCGATATAGGAGGAACACCAGAATGGCGATTTTGGAAATAACCGATTTACACAAAAAATTTCATAACAATGTCGTTCTTAACGGAATAGACCTCTCTGTAAACAAAGGCGACATAATCGGTATTGTCGGCCCCTCCGGTACCGGTAAATCCACACTTTTAAGATCAATAAATCTGCTTGAAAAACCCGAAGCGGGAAGGCTTTCACTTGGAGATATTTCAATTGACCTTCCCCTTAAGGGAAGCTCCAAGAAGGCAGTTACAGAACTCAGAAAGCACACAGGCATGGTTTTCCAGCGCTTTAATCTTTTTGAACACAAAACAGCACTTCAGAATGTAATGGAGGGCCTCATAACAGTTCAGGGCAAATCAAAAGAAGAAGCACGTGAAATTG
This sequence comes from Clostridia bacterium, assembly GCA_030526115.1. Taxonomy (GTDB): domain Bacteria; phylum Bacillota; class Clostridia; order Oscillospirales; family Acutalibacteraceae; genus SIG603. Next base: position 2,167 of record JAUNDK010000051.1, on the reverse strand, counting down.
CCCTTAAGGAACTTGAAAACGTAGGACTTATTGAATGGCAGAATCACTACCCGAAGCATATGTCCGGTGGTCAGCAACAGCGTGTTGCAATAGCAAGAACACTTGCCATGAAGCCGGACATTATTCTTTTGGATGAACCCACATCGGCACTTGATCCCGAGCTTGTTACAGAGGTTCTGAACATCATCAAGAAGGTTGCGCTTCAGGGTTACACAATGCTTCTTGTATCCCACGAAATGGACTTTATCAGAAAGATTTCCACAAGAGTTATTTTCCTTGACGGAGGCAAAGTTATTGAGGACGGCACTCCGCAGGAGGTATTCGGACATCCTAAGAGTGAAAGAGCCAGAGAGTTCTTTATTAAGATGAACAAATTAAAGGAGCCTGAATATTACATTTAGGAGGCAGTTATGAGCATTATTTACAGCAGTGATTTCGATAAAATAAATAAAGAAGAACTTAATAAACTTTACGGTGAAGATAAAACCGAAGTCTTTGAAAAGAGCCTCTACAAGGTCTTTGCAATTAAGGACGGAGCACTTGCAGGTGCCGCAAGAATCATCAGCGAAGGACTGGAAACAGCTCTTCTGGTTGATTTGTATGCAAAAGACGATTCTGACGGAGAAATCAGAAACGGACTTATCAAAGAACTTGAGAAAAATCTTATCGGAAGACGTGTCATGGTTTATTCCTCAAGAGAAAACCTTGAATTACTTGAAAAAGCCGGCTATGGCAGATGCAAAAACGCATGGACTTATTTTAGAGAAGGTTTTGAAGAAAAGGACTTTCTCCCACAGGGTTTCAAGTACGAAAACGAGTTTATAAAATACAGCTCAGCTACTGTAAATGAACCCAAAAACACAGTCATAAGCTATAAATCAGGACATGGGGATGCAGACTTCGGAGCAATAAATGAGATTCTTACCAGAGCTTTCTTCGGTAATCCCCATAACCCTGATAAGACAAAAGCAGTGTTTGAGAGAAGCCAGTATTCGGTTACAGCCTTTGACGGTGACAGGCTTGTGGGTGTGGCAAGAGCCGTATCTGACGGTGATGAATATGCCACAATTTTAAATGTGGCGGTTGATCCCGAATACCAGGGACTTTCAATCGGAAAAAATATAGTTCTGAAACTTTCCGAGGAAATAGCTGCCGGAACGGTTGTTCTGAACACTCATCCCGGTGCGGTAGGTTTTTACAATAAACTCAGCGAATACAGAAGAAACAAATATGTATTCGAAAAAGCGATAAAAGAAGGCGTACAGTCTGAACAGACTGAGGCACCTTCGGAATTCAGAAACGCAATGTTTACACCGGCAGGGTTCAGGTTCCCTGACGAATACTGATAAATAAGTTTCCGCAGTAACAGCCGTATATCCTGTGAGGTCTTATTGACTAAGCAGGATAATCTTGCTAAAATAACGGAATTAAAAAGACAAAATTTTTCGATGAATCGTTTCATACTAAATAAACAAAACACTTTTGGAGCAGAACAATGAACTTTGAAACCCTGTGTTTACACTCAGACAACAATATTAAGGACGAATGGGGCACCCTTACAACTGAAATCTGTCAGTCAGCCACTTTTGTGCATAAGGGAGTAAATGTGCCTTCGGATTACAGCTATTCACGCCTTTCAAACCCTACAAGACGTCATCTCGAGAATCTGGTGGCAGCCCTTGAGGGAGGAGCGGATGCCTATGCGTTTTCTGCGGGTATGACAGCTATTTCCGTAGCCATGATGCTTCTTTCTCCCGGAGATCATGTAATTGCTTCCGATGATCTGTACGGAGGAGCCTTAAGACTTTTCAGAGAGGTAAACAAACCGAACGGAATAGAATTTGACTTTGTGGATACATCCGATATTGAGGCCGTAAAAGCCCTTATCAGACCTAACACAAAGCTTTTCTATTTGGAGACACCTTCCAATCCTCTTATGCAGGTAACAGATATCAAGGCTGTTTCAGAGCTTGCCCACAGTATAGGGGCTTTGGTGTATGTTGATAATACATTCCTGACACCTTATTTCCAGAAGCCGTTTGAACTTGGTGCGGACATTGTTCTTCACTCAGGCACAAAGTTCCTCGGTGGCCACAATGATGCGCTTGCAGGCTTTGCCGTAGCCCGTACCCCGGAACTTGCGGAAAAGATTCTTTTCTACTCAAAG
>JAUNDK010000124.1:222-2551 GCA_030526115.1 Clostridia bacterium | reverse complement strand
AAGGAACTCATGGACTCTGCTGATGAAAGCCTGAGCCTTCAGTCAGATCTCCGCACTCAGATAGACCAGCTCACAGCAGAACTGAAAATCTATCAGGATACTCCGGTAAAGTCTGAAGAAACAGAAAAAGAAATCGCCGACTTAAAGACACAGCTGGAAAAGGCAAATACCGCTCTCGAAAAAGAAAAGAAAAAGACTAAAATAGCCAAAGCCAGCATCGAAGAGGAAAAACAGAAAGCGGCTGATGAAGCAGCCAAGACCGCCAAAGAGGAAGCCCTAGCAAAGTTTAAGGAAGATAACAAACTACTCATCGACAGCAACCGTCAGGCAGCGGAAGAAATCGACCGCCTGCAGCGCCTTCTCGAGAACAACTCTCAGCCGGAAATAGCAGAGTTTAAAGTCCACTCCGACCAGCTGCAGAAATCATTTATTTCATGCCGGGACTGCATCGGCAAGATAACTGACATTGAAAAAGCCGCCAAGATGCGCATGGCCATTAAGACCATAATGCAGCAGTTGATTGATAGCTTGGAGGTATAAACATGATTCTTATAAAGACACTTACATATAAGCTTAAGCCGAAGGAGTTTGCAGAGTCTATGGTCATAATAACCCAGCTTGAGGCTACCTGCTACGAAGTCAAAACGTCATACGACAAAGACGGCTCAATAGTTATCACCGGAACAAGAGAAACAGAAATAGTGAAATAAAGCAAGGGGGCAGGAATGAGAATAGAAGAATTAGAAATAAAAATTGAGCGACTAAAACAAGACAATAAGCAATTAAAGAATAGATGCTGGGCGCTTACGAATGGGCTTATGTGTCAATTCTGTGGTTTTGAAGAAGATTGTTTGCACAGCAAACCGAAGAATGATGAACCAAAACTCAAAATCAGAGACAGAAGTAATATCTATAATCAAGGCAGGTGAACAGTAATGAATACATACGACGGAAGATGTCTGTACTGCGGTTTAGTACAGCCCATAATGGCAGAAAACCAAGAAGAGGCAGATAGCCTCATCACAAGAAAATGTGACTGCGCCGGTGCAGCAAAGCAGAGAAAAATCGACGCACTCACAGAAAACATTTTAAACATCGCGGCTGAAGGTCACTGCGAAGAAAATAATCTCAAACCGATTGAGCCTGCTGCCGTGGATATGCTGATCATCGCTGGCGCATTGGTGGTTAATGGGGCGATAGACAAGCTGCAGAAGGCTCGACTATAACTATAGCAGTCGGAAGCAAAGGACAAGTTAAAGTAACACGTAAAGAAACACGCGGCATCAGCGCTGAGTGTTAAGAAAGGAGACAAACATGGAAATCTTAAAAGTATCATCAAATACCAAAGTTAACTCCCTTGCGGGAGCTATCGCAGGAACTATTAGAGAAGAGGGCGTTGCAGAAATGAGTGCAATCGGTGCCGGTGCAGTAAACCAGGCAATTAAAGCAATCGCCACAGCAAAAGGCTTTCTGTCACCGGGCGGAATAAACATTGTGTGCATCCCGTCCTTCAGAACAACAGGATGCGGCGCTGACGAACAAACATCCATCAACCTGATTGTTAAAAAGGAGCCGTAAAATGGCAGACGTAAAATTCAACCTGATAAAACACATTTGTTCCTTCTCAGAAAACAAAGGCTACCGCAAGGAAATAAACCTCATTTCTTGGAATGATGATCCTGCCGTAGTGGATATAAGAAACTGGATGCCTAACGGAAGACCAGGGAAAGGAATAACCCTCACACCGGAAGAAGCAAAGAAGGTCGCAGAAGCAATATTAAATGAAGAATAAAAAAACAAGCCTCGGACAAGCCCTTAAAGCAGTCCGGGGCGATGCTATCTCAAATAAAACCTACATTATATATAAGGAAAGCACGGCGCTCGGCAGGAGCATTAAGGCTTGCTTAGAGTATTAATAACTGGAGCTGAAAAATGAAAGTATACAGATACACATGTGTGGCAGGAAAAGTCATAGACAGAATGGTAAAGGTTGCATCAGGAAATCACACCGGAAAGCGTGGCGCAAGAATAAACACCACACCTGAAAAAGTACAACAGAATAACGATCGCCTTGCAGCAAAGGACCTTGCCCGAAAGCTCAATGCAAACTTTAAGCATAACGACCTGCATCTAGTACTTACATATGCTGTTGCTCCAACCCGCCAGCAAGCGAAAAAAGACAGAGCCGCCTTTATCAAAGCACTCAGAAAAGAAATGAGAAGCCGTGGCACAGAGCTTAAATACATAGCAGTAACAGAATACGAACACACAAGAATCCATCACCACATTGTTATAAACAATTTCGATATCAATACCATAAACGAACTTT
>JAUNDK010000124.1:0-212 GCA_030526115.1 Clostridia bacterium | reverse complement strand
CCCTCGACGATACCGGCAACTACACGGCGCTGGCAGAGTATTTAATCAAAGAAACAACTAAAACCTTCAGAGAAGAAGATAGCCTTTATAAGCGCCGCTATTCTTGCAGCGCAAATCTCACAAAACCCGTTGTGAAAAAAGAAGAGGTAGATCCATCAGAACTATGGGACGCCCCGGAACCTATCGAGGGATATTACATACCGGAAGAATAC
>JAUNDK010000123.1 GCA_030526115.1 Clostridia bacterium | reverse complement strand
CTTCCGGCGGAAAAATCTCCATAGTATCTAACGAACTTCCATGTGAAAAAGAAGGTTATGTCAGAATTCGTACTATGGTAAAAGATACCGGAATAGGTATGAGCAAAGAATTCCTGCCTCATCTGTTTGATTCCTTCACAAGAGAGCATAACACCACAATAAGCAAGGTTTCCGGTACAGGTCTTGGAATGTCCATAGTAAAAGCGCTGGTCGATCTTATGGGTGGAACCATTGAGGTAGAAAGTGAGCTGGGAAAAGGAACAACATTTACGGTAACTCTCGATCACAGAATTGCCGACAGATCTTATTACGAAAAGCAGAAAGCTTATGTGGATTCCGAAAGCACTGCAAAGCTTTTCGGTACAAAAATACTCATGGCAGAGGATAACGATCTTAATGCAGAAATTGCTGAGGCAATACTTACAGATATGGGTATTGTTGTAGACCGTGTTGAAGACGGTATTCAGTGTGTTGCCAGAATTGAAGAAGTTCCGGCAGGAAGCTATGACCTTATCCTTATGGACATTCAGATGCCCAACATGGATGGATATAAAGCAACAGAGAAAATCAGACGATTTGCTGACAGGGAAAAGGCAGAAATTCCGATTATTGCCATGACTGCAAATGCTTTTGATGAAGATAAGAGGAAAGCGCTGAACATGGGTATGAATGGTCACGTGACAAAACCGATTAATGTGAACGATCTGCTCAGGCAGCTTTATTGCATACTCAATAACAGGGTCCGGAACAAAAAGGACTGAACAGTAAAATAACAGAAAAGGCAAACTTTGAACATAAAAAAGTTTGCCTTTTTGTCATTTATAACGTGTTTCGGTAAATTAAAACAGGAATGAGGAGAATTTATATTTGTATATTTGACAAAATGCAGAATATTATGCGTAGAAAATCCGATATGACGAAGAAAAAGGCCGCCGGAATCGGCGACCTATGGAGAGAAAATACTCTTGAACTCAGTTTTCCAAAGATGCTTCAATAAACTTGAAGAAGAGAGGGTGAGCCTTGTTCGGTCTTGACTTGAACTCAGGGTGATACTGAACTCCCACATAGAAGCTTCTGTTCGGAAGTTCTACTGTCTCAACAAGACTTCCGTCAGGTGAAGTACCGCTTACAATCAGACCGGCTTTCTCAAGATCCTCGCGGAATGTGTTGTTAAACTCATAGCGATGACGATGACGTTCGCTGATAACATCAAGACCGTAGGCTTCAGCCATCTTTGTACCTGCTTTGATTTTACATGGATAAGCACCAAGGCGGAGTGTGCCGCCCTTGTCTTTATCCTCGCTCTGGCCCGGAAGGAAATCTATAACCTTGTGGCCGGACTGAGAATCAAATTCACCGGAGTTTGCATCAAGCATTCCTGCAACAGCTCTTGCAAAAGAGATAACGGCAATCTGCATACCAAGGCATATGCCGAAATATGGTATTTTATTCACACGGCAGTAATCAGCTGTGATTATCATACCCTCTATTCCACGATTGCCGAATCCACCGGGAACAATAATTCCCTGACAGTCCGCAAGAACATCGGCTACATTGCATGGTGTGATAGTCTCAGAATCTATCCATCTGATATCTACTGTTGCACCCTGGGCGAATCCCGCATGTCTCAATGCCTCGGCAACAGAAAGATAAGCATCGTGAAGCTGAACATATTTTCCGACAAGTCCTATGGTAACTTTTTTGGTAGGGTTCTCTATTTTATCAAGCATAGCATCCCACTCAGTCATGTCGATGTTAGGAGCATGAATACCCAGTTCGCGGCATACTATTGAGGAGAAATTGCTCTTTTCAAGCATAATCGGAGCTTCATAAAGAGTAGGGAGGGTGATGTTCTCAATTACACAATCCTGTTTAACGTTACAGAACATGGCAATCTTCTTGAAAATGCTGTCTTCAAGCGGTTCGTCACAGCGAAGAATAATAATATCGGGCTTAACTCCCATGCCCTGAAGTTCTTTAACAGAGTGCTGAGTTGGCTTGGATTTGTGTTCATCGCTTCCTCTGAGGAACGGAACGAGGGTAACATGGATAAAGAGGCTGTTCTCTTTACCTACTTCGAGAGAAATCTCTCTGACAGCTTCGATGAAGGGCTGGCTCTCAATATCACCGATGGTTCCGCCGATTTCTGTTATGACAACGTCGGCTTCTGTCTTTTTACCTACGGAATAAACGAATTCCTTTATTTCGTTTGTAACATGAGGAATAACCTGAACTGTTGAGCCGAGATATTCACCGCGTCTTTCTTTATTAAGAACATTCCAGTAGACCTTACCTGTTGTGAGGTTGGAATATTTGTTCAGGTCCTCATCTATGAAACGCTCATAATGTCCGAGGTCGAGATCGGTTTCTGCGCCGTCTTCGGTTACGTAAACCTCTCCGTGCTGATACGGGCTCATGGTTCCCGGGTCTACATTGATGTATGGATCCAGCTTCTGTGCAGCAACCTTAAGTCCTCTTGCCTTGAGCAGTCTGCCGAGGGAAGCAGCTGTTATTCCTTTACCGAGGCCTGATACTACGCCTCCGGTAACAAA
>JAUNDK010000050.1 GCA_030526115.1 Clostridia bacterium | reverse complement strand
AGTTCAGCTTTCAACAGTATTCATTCAGGGAATATCCAATGCATCTTCCATAATGACAGGACATACCCTCGGCGAAGGCGATGTGGAGAAAGCCCAGAAACAGGGCTGGACTTTTGCAGGTCTTGGCACAGTTATCGGAGCGTTTGCAGGACTTCTCATTCTTGCAATAAGCAATCCAATGATTCATGCTTACAACATTGAGCCTGAAACACAGCTCATCGCAAAGGAACTCATGCTTGCCATTGCATTCATAGTTGTTTTCCAGTCCATGAACTCCATACTTACCAAGGGTGTTCTTCGTGGTGGTGGAGATACAGTATTTCTCATGGCTGCCGATGTTCTCTTCCTGTGGATAGCTTCTGTTCCACTCGGATATCTCGCAGGTTTGGTATGGCATCTTCCTGCATTCTGGATTTACTCTTTCCTCAAAATAGATCAGATTATCAAAGCAATATGGTGTCTGTTCAGACTTAAAAGTAAAAAGTGGATTAAGAAAATCGACATAAAAACCGCAAAATAACAACGAAAAAATGGGACGGCTCAGTTGAACCGTCCCTTACCTTTATTCCTTAGTTGAAGCTTTCTTTGCAGCTGTCTTTTTTGCTGTTGTCTTTTTTGCAGGAGCCTTTTTGCTTGCTGTTGCCTTTGTCTTGGTTTCGGCAGTTTCTTTCTTAGGCTCTCTGAATTTTCTCTCTGTAATCTCGAAGAGACGTCCGCTGTAAGCCTTCAGGCTCATCTTGATAACATCCTTGTCGCCCTTTTTCTTGCCCTTCTTGATTGTAGGCTCCGGGTCTCCGCCAAAGACATTGGAGTTCATAATCTCTGTAATCTTTGAAACAGCGTACTCATCAACAGTGAATTCAGGAATATCCTGACCGGAGAAGTTGAATACAGCGAGAACTCTCTGCTTGTCGCTTCTTCTCTCAAATGCGAATGTGCATGGCTGAGAAGAAGTTGCCTTCCACTCAAATCCCTGAGGATCATAGTCATAGTAGAAGAGGGCAGGGGTATTTAAGTAAAGCTTGTTGAGTGACATCATGTATCTGTGGAACTCATCATGCTTTGGATATGTAAGCATATCCCAGTCCTGCTCACGGCTTTCATCCCATTCACGCAGCTGACCGATTTCGTTGCCCATGAAGTTAAGCTTCTTACCAGGATGGCAGTACATGTAAAGGTAAAGTGCCCTTGCCTGAGGCCACTTGCTCTCATAGTCGCCGTCCATCTTCTGGAGGATAGTAGCCTTACCGTGAACAACCTCATCATGAGAGAACGGTAAAATAAAGTTCTCGGAGTAGAAATAGAGCATGGAGAAGTCAAGAAGTCCCGGTGCACCGTTTCTGTAGAATCCCGGAAGTGAGAAGTACTTGAGAGTATCGTTCATCCAGCCGAGGTCCCACTTGTAGTCGAAGCCTAAACCGCCGGAGAATACAGGCTTTGTAACGCCCTGATAGTCAGAACTGTCCTCTGCGATAAGGAGAGCGGATGGGTGACGGGCCTTAAGACCGGAGTTAAGGTTTCTGATAAACTCAAGAGCACCCTGATTTTCGCCTCTGTCCTTGTTGCCCTGCCAGTAGATGAGGTTGGAGATAGCATCCATTCTGAGTCCGTCGAAGTGGAACTCATTGAGCCAGTAGTTGGCATTGGAGTTTAAGAAGCTTCTTACTTCACCCTTGCCGAGGTTGAAGTTATTGGAGCCCCACTGGCTGATACCTGCGGATGGATCCTCATATTCATAAAGAGGTGTGCCGTCAAAATGCCAGAGGGCATAGTCATCAACAGCAAAGTGAACAGGAACGAAGTCCATGATAATACCGATTCCATTCTTGTGGCATTCGTTGATGAAATACTTTAACTGCTCTGGTGTGCCGTATCTTGCTGTAACAGCATAGAAACCTGTGTTGAGGTAACCCCAGCTCTCATCAGATGGATGTTCGGAGAGAGGCATAACCTCAATATAGTTGTAACCGTTTTCCTTGAGGTAAGGAATAATCATCGGTGCAAGCTCTTCGTAATTATACCAGTCCTCTTTTACATCGGACTTTTTCTTCCAGGAACCCATGTGCATCTCGTAGATGTTAAGGGCAGAGCGCATTCTTACCTTGCGGTTGTTCATCCACTCTTCATCTGTGAAAGTGAAAGTATTATCACGACAGATAATGGAAGCATGAGCCGGTCTTAACTCCATTCTTCTTCCGTAAGGATCGCAGTGGTCGATTTTTCTTCCGTCTGCACCCTCAATTCTCAGCTTATACATCTGACCGGGCTTTGCATCCTCAATTTCAACTTCCCAGAAGTTCCAGTCTTTCATTCTCTTCATAGGAACTTCTTCCCATTTGGAGAACTCACCTATAACAGCAATGCTTTTTGCCTTAGGTGCATAAGTTCTGAAAAGAGTACCATTTTCTGTTACAAATGCTCCGAGATATCTGTAAGCATCGAAGCAATCGCCGTGGTAGAACTGTTCAGAATTTATATTAAAACTCATACTTAATCCTCCTATATAAAATTTGTATAAAATAAACATTTCAGTTTAAATGTTTATTATTCATTATACACTTTTCCTGTTACTATATCAAGTAAAAAAACATAAGAATAGTTCATTGTTGAATAATATCATCACTTCTGATATAATTACCCAATAATTCCAAAAAGGAGGAAAAATAATGAAAAAGATCATATCATTTCTGCTGTTTTTAGCTGTAAGCGTTTCACTTACCGCCTGTAAATCAGAAGAAGTCAGTTTTTCAAAAGTTGAGAAAAGTGAAGCAGAGGTAATTGCGACCGAACAGGAGCAGGTAACAAAAGCACCTGTTGTTTCGACAGCTGATGTAGAGAAGGAATACACCATAACAACAGACTCAGTATATAATGGTAGAAGTTTTGAGTTTTCGGAGATTCCGTTTACCACAGGTCTCGATGATATCCTCTCAAAGCTCGGTGTAAGTTCTGCTTCGGCCTCATCTGATGATGAGCATGTCTATATTGACTCCGTTGTATTCAAAATGAACGGATATAATTTCTATCCGTATGTTGTCATGTGGAATTCGGGAGCAAAGATAGTCTATCTCTGTGCAAGCGAAGATAACAACTCAGATCTCACAAACTTTAAGAGCGATTTTCTTTCTGTCTTTGCAAAATACGGTGATTCCGAGACAAACCAGGGGGCCGAAATGTGGACAATAGCAAGTTCACGTCTCTGGTGTGGCGTAACTGTAGAATATCCCGGTCATGGAACATGTAAGGCAATAGAAATTCAGAAGGTGGCGGCATAATATGAAATTTAATTCCATACATCACATTGCCATAATCGGAAGTGATTACAGTAAGTCAAAAGAATTTTATCACGATATTCTCGGTTTTGAGATTATTCGAGAGAATTATCGTCCTGAAAGAGATGACTATAAAATTGATATGAAACTCGGTGATTCGGAACTTGAGTTGTTTATAATTAAGGACAGACCGGAAAGGCCCGATTATCCTGAAGCATACGGGCTTAGACACCTTGCATTGAAAGTGGATGATATAGAATCTGTTGTAGCTGAACTTGAATTATTTGGAATAGAATGTGAATCTATAAGAACCGATGATTATACGGGGGAGAGAATGACTTTCTTTAAGGACCCCAATGGTTTACCGATAGAACTTCACGAATAAAAAACGGAGCAGGTCGTCTGATCTGCTCCATTTTGTTTACATATAGAATCTGCCGAGAATACCGTCTCCGTAATTCTCGATAAAGTTGTCATTTGCTGATACATAGAGGTAATCGCCGTAGTTTGTAACATATACGGTTGCTTCTTCCGTAACATGCATTACAACGTTATCACCCTCAATTTCACCATAGTATGTAACTTCTGAGGAATCATACCACCATGTGAAATAGTAACCGCCGGATCTTGATGGCTGTGCATAAAGCTCCGCATATGTCTCAGAGTTGCGGTAGTTATCAAAATATTCTATGATTGAGCCCGGGTCGAGAATCTCATCTCCTGTTCCTTCAGGAACAGTTCCGCTGTTTTCTGAAGAAGCCTCTTCGGCAGGTTCCTCTGTTTTAGCCTCAATCATATTCCATTCATACTCTGTTTTTGTTCCTATGTTCTGTACCATGGTAATGATATCATTGTAGCTTTTCACATCATCACCCTTGTGGTAAAGCTCATCTTCGTACTCTGCAGAGTTCTGAATATATACATCTGTGCTGTTGGCGCCGGTAGCGGATAAAGTCCAGATACCAGCCTGTTTATTGCTTTCGTCAGCGTTGTTCTCGTAATAAACTCTTCCGTCGGAGAGAACGCTGATTCCGGACTTGAATCCGATTTCTTTATCGTTGAAAACTTTATGGGCCTTACCGTCTGAAAACACATAAAGATCAGTGATTTTAATGTGGCCATTGCTTCCGCAACCGATGAGAAGCTCATTTTCACCGTCGGAATTAATGTCTGTCAGGCTGTAATAGATATTTGTGTCATCATCTGTTGTGGCGGAGCTGACTGCATTTTTATTAAGCTCTTTTGCAGTACTGTTTCCGCCGATTGCAGAAGCATAATCGTTTATAATTGTTTCGGCATCAATCTTGAATGCCTTTGAGTCTGACTTTACATCTGTAACTGAAACAGATTCTGAAGAACTTTCAACCTTACTATCAGCATTCTTTTTTTCTTCTGTTTTGTTCTCTTCGGTTTTTTCCTGAGCACTGACATCCGGAGTTGCGGCAATTCCCGGAGTAGGAGCAGCCTCAATTACGAGTTCTTCACCTTCATCATCAGAAATCTGAGAAGGAGTATCACTCTTTTCGTTTGAACTTTCTTCTTTTATTTCCGAAACGGAACTTGAGTTGTTTTCAGCCTTGCTTTTGCCTGAATCAAAAAGGTCAAACGGCTTGAAAACAATGGCAATAACAGATGCTGCTATAATCAGAACAAAGAGGAGAATAAGTAAAATCGGAACAGCTTTGTTTATGCTTTTTCCTGAATCCTCCTCATATTCAAACTCAATATTCTGAGAGCCGGAATAGACATCTTTATTTTTCTGTTTTGGTTCCGGATTGATAAGCGGAACGGGATTGCTCTTCTGCGGTTCCTGCTTTGTTTCGGGGCCAATTGTATATTCTTCCTCAAAGGATGCCTCATCATTTGTTGCTTTCGGCGCATTGTTTTTCTGCTGAGGAGAATTGTTTCTGAAGAATCTGAGACCAAGTCCGAATCTGACGGCCTCGAATGTTGCTGCCTTATATGGAATATCACCTGTGCTCAGGCTGTATCCGCCAAACAGGAAGAGCATAAACTGAACAGGGGAAAGACCGTTTGTGTTAATTCCTTCACTCTGCATCTGATTTACACAGGCCTCAATGGTCTTTCTGGCTGAGAGAATGTTAAACCTGACTGCATCTTCGGAGGATCCGGTCAGTTCTGCAATGGACTTAGTGTTCATTCCGGAATAATAATACATTCCGACAATAAATCTATGGGGTTTATCCAATGCATCAAGTATTCTGTGAATGAGCTTGGCGTTGTTATCCGGGCTTAATGTAAGTTCTGATGAGAATACACCATTGTCATCTGTGAATCCGTTTGCGTTACCCGTTTTGATGAAATCGGGGTTATTTTTTCTTAACCTGTCATTAACACCGCTTATGGCTATTTTTCTTACCCATGCAGGGAATGTTCTTGGGTCAGTGAGCATATTAAGGTTATAGAAAGCCTTTACATATGCATCCTGGATTACGTCCATGATAAGATTTTCGCTTTTGGCCATGGACTTTACTGTTTTATATACAGAGTTGTAAGTGGCATCATACAGAGCTGTAACTGCCTCGAGACTGCCTGAAGCAGCGGCGCTTATCAGTTCATTTGTAAAAAACTCTTTCTGTTCCATTATCTGGTCCTTTCTAAATATATTAAACTGAAGTTATATTATCTAAATTAGTATAAAGCTTGTATTACTATACCATAAAAACAGGCAAATTTGTTATTGTCTGTATAGACTTTTGCAAATTTTTTGCGGACTGTATCGGTGAAAATCATCCGGAAATATATAAACAAGTTTTATATTGATTAAATCAGAATAATATAGTAAAATATAAGCGATTTATCTTATTAGCACGCTAAAGGAAGAAAGAATATGATTTGTATAATAGATTACGGAGCAGGTAATATTGAGAGTGTACGCAAGGCTCTCGAATACATAGGTGCCGAATGCGTTGTGTCATCAGATGCGAATGTTCTCATGAACAGTGATGCGGCAATTCTCCCGGGTGTAGGTTCTTTCGGTGACGCAATGGAAAATCTCCGTGCACGAAATCTCGAAAAGCCTATCAGCGAATTCGTAAAATCCGGTAAGCCGTTTCTTGGAATATGTCTTGGCCTTCAGATTCTTTTCGAGAGCAGTGAAGAAAGCCCTGGAGTAAGAGGTCTCTCTTTATTGAAAGGAAAAATTGTCAGAATCCCTGACGGAGAAGGTCTGAAAATTCCTCACATGGGCTGGAACAGCCTGAATATCGAAAAACAGGGTGGTCTTTTCAAAGATATTCCCGATAATCCTTATGTTTATTTTGTTCACTCATATTATTTAAGAGCAGAAGAGGATATAGTCACATCCACAGCGGAGTATGGTATTACAATTCATGCTTCAGTTGCCAAAGAGAATCTTTGGGCATGTCAGTTCCATCCGGAAAAAAGCGGAGAACTTGGCATTGAACTTCTGAAAAACTTTGTTGGAAAGATTGAGGTAGAATAAAATGTATGCAAAAAGAATAATACCCTGCCTCGATTTAAAGGACGGCAGAGTTGTAAAAGGAACAAATTTCGTAGGGCTTCGTGATGCAGGTGACCCTGTTGAGGCCGCTATTGAATATAACAAGCAGGGAGCGGATGAGCTTGTTCTCCTCGATATTACCGCATCTTCAGATGCAAGAAATATCATGGTGGATATTGTTACAAGAGTAGCAAGAAGCATATTTATTCCGTTTACAGTCGGAGGAGGAATCCGCACAGTTGATGATTTTACAGCGATACTTCGTGCAGGTGCTGACAAAGTTTCCGTAAATTCAGCCGCTTTGAAAAATCCACAGATTATCTCCGATGCCGCATATAAATTCGGAAGCCAGTGCGTGGTTGTTGCCATGGATGCCAAGCGCACAGAGAAGGGTAACTGGACTCTCTATTTAAACGGTGGTCGTGTTGATACGGGTATAGATGCACTTGAATGGGCTAAGAAGGTAGAGTCCCTCGGTGCAGGCGAAATCCTTTTAACAAGTATGGATTGTGACGGAGTAAAGGAAGGCTATGACCTTGAGCTGACACGTACCATATCCGAAGCTGTAAACATTCCTGTAATAGCCTCAGGTGGAGCAGGTAAGATGTCCCATTTCCATGATGCTTTTACCGGTGGAAAAGCAGACGCTGTTCTTGCCGCATCTCTTTTCCATTTTAAGGAGATAACCATCCCGGATCTTAAAGATTATCTCTCCGAGCGTAATATTCCGGTCAGAAAAACACAATAATTTGCCAGGCCTGAGTTTATACAAACTTGGGCTTTTTCTAATTCCACAAATTTTCAGGAGCACAGGCTGTCAGTTTTTACATTTTGTTTTGTTGAATAAATGACGAAATATGATATAATATATTTTCAAAAGTGAAAGCTATCAAAGGAGTTTTTTGAATTTATGATAAACGTTCAGCTTTTAGCATATACCCCGGAACCGGAGAAAACCATAGCATGCGCAGCAAAACTCTGTTATTCTCCTGCGGAAATAGATACAATCAAAGATGGTCTTACAGATGAGAAAACAGCATCTTTTATAGATATGCTTAATAACATCGGACACGAAAGTCCGATAGAACATGCTTCATTTACTTTTGGCATCGAGGGAGTTTCCCGTTCTTTACTCGCACAGATTACACGCCACAGAATGGCATCATTCTCCGTTCAGTCTCAGCGCTATGTTGCAGAAGATGCTTTCGAGTTTGTTCTTCCTCCTGAGATTGAAGCTGTTCCCGAAGCTAAGGAAGAGTTTCTTCGTGCCATGAAAGAAGATCAGGAGCACTACGACAGATTAACTGAAATCTTAAAGAAAAAGCATTACGAAGATTTTCTTTCCCAGGGATTATCCGAGAAAGCCGCCGCAAACAAGGCAGAAAAGAAAGCAATCGAAGATGCCCGTTTCGTTCTTCCGAATGCATGTACAACAAAGATGGTTGCAACAATGAACGCACGTTCATTAAAGAATTTCTTTGCAATCCGATGCTGTAACCGTGCTCAGTGGGAGATTCGTGAACTGGCAACTCTCATGCTCGCAGAAGTAAGAAAAGTTGCTCCACATATTTTTGCCAACATGGGTCCGAGCTGCCTGAATGGTCCGTGCCCGGAAGGAAAGATGTCCTGTGGAAAAATTCTCGAAGTAAGAGAAAAGTTTGCAAATCTGTAATAGGAGAATATATGAGTCTTATAGTAATCGAAGGTCTTGACGGAAGCGGAAAGGGAACCCAGAGCCGTCTGCTGTCAGAGTATCTCGAAAAAAACAATATAGAGAGCAAAAAGGTTACTTTTCCGGATTATGACTCCGATTCTTCAGCTCTTGTAAAAATGTATCTTGCCGGTGATTTTGGAACGGAGGCCGGTGCGGTTAATGCGTATGCGGCATCCTCATTTTTTGCTGTTGACAGATTTGCGAGTTATAATATGAACTGGAAAAAGGAGTATCAGAGAGGTGTTCTCATTCTGGCAGACAGATATACCACTTCCAATATAACATATCAGCTCTCCAAGCTGGATGAATCAGAGTGGAACTCTTTTGCCGACTGGATTTATGACTATGAGTTCATAAAGCTCGGTCTGCCTGTCCCGGATGCGGTAATCTATCTTGATATGGATCCTCAGGTTTCTCAGAAACTGCTTACATCAAGATACAGCGGAGATAATTCAAAAAAGGATATACACGAAAATAATATATCCTATCTCACAAGATGCCGTCAGGCGGCGGTTTATGCCCAGGAGAAATTCGGGTGGCATAAAATCAGCTGTAATACAGCAGATTCAGAACCAAGAAGTATAGATGATATTCATAACGAGATTATTTCATATCTGAAAGAAAACAATCTCATTTAAGCGAGGTAAATAATGATATATTTGTTTCTTGCCGAAGGATTTGAGGAGATGGAAGCACTTGCTCCTGTCGATATTCTCCGCAGAGCAGGGCTTGACCTGAGAACCGTTGGAGTAACAGGTAAAACAGTAACAGGCTCCCACAATATTCCCGTCACCGCAGATATTGAACTTGATGAAGTGTCTTTTGATGATATGGATATGGTTATTCTTCCGGGTGGTATGCCGGGAACGCTAAACCTTGAAAAGTGTGACAGAGTAAAAGAAGCTGTCTCTTTCTGCGTGAATAACGATAAATATATTGCCGCTATATGCGCAGCTCCCGGAATACTTGGCAGAATGGGCGTTTTAAACGGAAAAAACGCAACATGTTTCCCGGGTCATGATACCGCCCTCACAGAAGGTGGGGCAGATTACACTGCTGATTCCGTTACTGTTGATGGTAAGTTTATCACAGGTAAAGGAGCAGGGGTTGCCACTGAGTTTGCCCTTGAAATAGTAGAAATACTTTGTTCGGAACATAAAGCACAGGAACTTCACAGTTCAATGCAATGCAAATAAAAAAGGAGATTTCATGAACGATAATAACAGACCGTATCGACCTGATCCAAGTACATTCAGGGTTGATATTGACGATGCTAGTTTTGTTGATCCCAATGAAACCATTAACAGCATTAACGGAACTCAGCGAATAAGCTTTACACCTGATGTTCTCGATGAAAACAATAACCTTAATCCATATATAAGCGATTCCAAAGAACGTGCGGATAACAAAGAGCACAAGAGAAGAGATAAGATTAAATCTCATAAGAACAGACGTATTTTCAGAATAGTATGGATTGCCATGGTTGTTCTTCTTGCGCTCACCCTTGCAGGTTATCTTTCCGGTGGTGCAAACGATTTTCTTGCAGCAAAGCGAAGCGAAGGAAACACCACAGTTGAAATACCGGAGAAAGTAACAGCAAAAGAGCTTTCTGAGATTTTAAAAACAGCCGGTGCAATTGAAGAGCCTGAGTTCTTTGAAATCTATTGTATGCTCACAACAAAAATGGATTACTTTGAAAAGGGTACATACACCCTTGAAACAAACATGGACTACGAGGCAATCATCAATTACCTTCAGGCAGGTGATACTGCAGAGAGAAAAACCGTCTCTGTTACATTCCAGGAGGGTATGACAGTCAGAGAGATGGCCGCCAAGCTTGAGGAATATGAAGTATGTTCTGCAGAAGAGTTCGAAGAGGCATGCAAATCCGATGATTTCGATAACTACGATATGATCGAAGCCATCACGAACAAAGAAGATAAATATTATAAGCTCGAAGGTTACCTGTTCCCGGATACATACGAATTCTATGTTGATGATGATATAGAGTCCGTAATCGGTAAGATGCTTTATAACTATCAGATTCGAGTAACATCAGACATTGTTGAAGATATAGGCAATTCCGATTACACTATGGATCAGATAATCACACTTGCATCTATTATTCAGGCAGAGGCAGCCAACACAGAAGATATGTATGTGATTTCCGCAATTCTTCAGAATCGTCTCAATTACGGTGAATACTACGAGATTTACACACTCGGCTGTGACTCAACACTTTTCTATCCGTACAGCGATAAAGAAGATGCCCCTGCAGACTTTGAGAGCAATTACAGCACATACAGCAATTCCGGTTTGCCGGCAGGTGCAATCTGTAACCCAAGTATCGATGCAATCAAGGCTGCTGTCAGACCGAGCCCGACAGCAAGTGACTACTACTATTTCTGTCATGACGCCGAAGGAAATGCATACTATGCATCATCTTTCTGGGAACATGAACAGAATATGGCAAAAGCAGGACTTACAGAATAAGAGAGGTAATATATGATAAACAGAATTAAGCCGGAGCTTCTTGCTCCTGTTGGCGATATGGAGAGACTTGAGTCAGCACTCAACTACGGTGCGGATGCGGTTTACCTTGCCGGTAAAACCTTCGGTATGAGAGCCGCTCCGTCAAACTTCAGCGATGAAGAACTTGCAGAGGCGGTAAAACGTTGCCATGAAAAAGGCGTAAAGGTATATGTTACTTGCAATACTATTCCTCACAACGATGAAATTGCAGAACTTCCACGTTTTCTCGAGCACTGCCAAAATGTCGGTGTAGATGCTTTCATCATTGCGGATTTAGGCGTAATGTCCATGGCAAAGCAGTATGCGCCTAAGGTTGATGTTCACATTTCAACTCAGGCGGGTATTGTAAATTACCAGACAGCAAACGCTTTCTATCAGATGGGTGCAAAGAGAGTAGTTCTCGCAAGAGAGCTTTCTTTCCCGGAGATTAAAGAGATTCGTGAGAATACTCCTCAGGATCTTGAAATTGAGGCTTTTGTTCATGGAGCAATGTGCATGTCTTTCTCAGGCAGATGTTTACTTTCCAGCTACCTCACAGGCAGAGATGCAAACCGTGGTGACTGTGCTCAGCCATGCCGCTGGGAGTACACTCTCATGGAGGGCAAGCGTCAGGGTGAATATTTCGATATCCAGGAGGAAAAGGGCAAGACCTTCATCATGAACTCCCGTGATATGTGTATGATTGACCACATCAACGAGATTCTTGACTGTGGCATCACATCCCTTAAAGTGGAGGGCAGAGCGAAATCTGCTTACTATGTTGCCTGTATCACAAATGCTTACAGAAAAGCAATCGACTTCACATATGAGAATCCGGGCGAACCGCTCCCTCAGTGGATTCATGATGAAGCCGATAAAATATCCCATCGGGAGTATAGCACCGGATTCTACATGGGAACTGAACCGGGGCAGAAAACAGACACAGGTTCCTACATTCGTGAGTACGAGGTTGTTGCAATCTGCGAGGGTTATGACGAAGAAAATAAACTCGCAAAGCTCTCTCAGAGAAACCGTTTCTTCAAGGGCCAGACAGCTGATGTTCTCGAACCTCAGAGTGATGTATACGAGGTTAAGTTTGATGAAATCTTCGACGCTGATATGAATCCTATCGATGTTGCTCCTCATCCTACTTACACAGTATATCTCAAGACAGATCATCCAATCAAAAAGGGTGCTTACTTAAGAGTTAAGAAATAATTTTTCGGCGACGGGTGCAAAAATCCGTCGCCTTTTTTTGTATATTTCCCTAATTGAAACATCAATAATAGTGTGATAGGATAGTTATATCACACTTAATGGAGGATATATGGAAAAACGCATTGATTTAAGAGGTTTGGTTGGACTTTTTGCTTATACATGCTGTGCCTCTGCAAATAACATTACATCCGGAATTCTCGCATATATGATGAAAACCTATGCAGAGGTTTCATCAACCACTGTTGCAATGGTAATGACCTGCCCGGCAATAGTCGGTACAATTTTCGCATTTGCCGCCGGAACGCTAATTAACAGATTCGGCGCAAAGAAAATGACAATGTTTATTCATGCCATGCTCTTTGTATCAGGTATGATTTACCTGTTCTTAGGTAACAAAACCAGCGTATATGTGCTTTGGCTTGCTTCATGTTTTGTAGGTTTCCTTATGGGTGCCGGTACAGTCTGCATAAGCCAGCTCCTCACATATACAGTTGCTGACCCCACAAAACGAGGTGCCATATACGGATATGCCACAGCTGTTCAGAGTCTTGGAGGAGTGTTCTTCGCTTCAGTCGGTGGCGCAATAGCCGCAAGAGGCGGTGGAGTTCATTGGGAGAGGGCATATCTGCTTTATTTTATTATTCCCGTATTTATCGCAGTGGAATTCTTCTGTCTTCCTGAAAAGCCGAGAATCACAGGTTTTTCAGAGACAGTAAATCTCAACAAAAACAATGAAAAAGACGATAAAAAGGAAAGAGTGCCTTTTATTATCTGGGTTATTGCAGTTCATTACAGCTTTTTCTTCCTCTGTCTTTATACTTTCAGCCTCAATCTTTCAGAGTATGTCATTACAACACATTCGCTTGGAACAAGCGTGGAATCAGGACTTGCCATCAGCATTATGACAGTAGGTGGAATAATCAGCGGTCTGACATTCGGGTTTTATTCCAAGCTTCTGAAAAAGTATACAGTTCCGGTTCTCATGGGCTTTACTGTGCTGGGACTTGCAATGCTTGTCTTTATACCGAATCTTTATGTTCTTTATGTAGCATCGGTAATACTCGGTTTCTCCATGATGGGTTGCGGGCCTTATGTAATAACAGAACTTGCCCGTTACACAACACCGAAAACCTATCCTAAGGCTACTTCGCTCTATGCGGGATTTATGAATGTTGGAATGATGGTTGCTGTTTACGTACTCGCAACATTGGCCGGTTTCTTCTTTAAAGACAGCACATCCGTAACGGGAAAATTCACAATAGCATTGGTTGGATCTGTCCTTGTCTGTGTCAGCTCATTTCCGATTTATGCAAGAAAGAGAAAGTGATTATTCATATCCTCGAGAATCCGACTTCTCGGGGATATTCTTTTTGTGCATTTTTTGAAAGCAAAAAACCTTGAAATTTCCTAACTGCTGTGTTATACTCTCATAGTTATTGTAAATTGTATATTGGCAGGAAAGGACGAAAGAAATGTATAGAATTGCAAAGAAAGTTTCACTCAATCCTACTGTTACTCTCATGGAGATAGAAGCACCGCTCATTGCCAAAAAGGCTAAGCCGGGTCAGTTCATCATCCTCAGAGTTGACGAAGAAGGCGAGAGAATTCCTCTCACAGTTGCAGGTTATGACAGAGAAGCCGGCTGGGTAAGAATCATATTCCAGATTGTCGGCGCTACAACAGAAAAGCTTAATCATAAAGAAGAGGGTGAGTACATTCAGGACTTTGTAGGTCCTCTCGGTGTACCTACTCATGTGGAAGGCCTCAAGAAGGTATGCGTAATCGGCGGTGGTGTCGGTTGTGCAATTGCGCTTCCAATCGCGCAGGAGCTCCATAGTCTCGGTTGCGAAGTAACATCCATCATCGGTTTCAGAAACAAGGACCTCGTTATTCTCGAGGACGAGTTCAGGGCATGTTCCGATAACTTCACACTCATGACAGATGACGGCTCCTACGGCAAGCAGGGCAATGTCACAATGCCACTCAAGGAGATTCTTGAGGCAGGCGAGAGATTCGATGAGGTTATTGCCATCGGTCCGCTTGTAATGATGAAATTCGTAACACTCACAACAAAAGAGTATGACCAGAAGACAGTTGTATCCATGAACCCAATCATGGTTGACGGTACAGGTATGTGCGGGGGTTGCCGTCTCACAGTCGGTGGTCAGACAAAGTTTGCATGCGTAGACGGTCCTGACTTCGACGGTTTCGAGGTTGACTTTGACGAGGCTATGTCCCGTGCAAACAGCTATGCAAAGTTCGAGAGAAAGGCACATTCCGATGCCTGCAATCTCTTTAAGAAGGAGGTAGAGTAATATGCCTAATATGAGAGCTACAAAGAATCCTATGCCTGCACAGGATCCTAATGTAAGAAATAAGAATTTTGACGAAGTTACTCTCGGTTACACCGAGGAGATGGCTCTTGATGAGGCACAGCGCTGCCTTAACTGCAAGCACAAGCCATGTGTAAGCGGTTGTCCTGTTAACATTGATATCCCATCCTTCATCGCAAAGTGTGCTGAGGGTGATTTCGAGGGTGCATATCAGGTAATCACAAAGTCTTCATCCCTTCCTGCTGTCTGCGGTCGAGTATGTCCTCAGGAGAGCCAGTGTGAGGGTAAGTGCGTAAGAGGCATCAAGGGTGAGCCTGTTGCCATCGGCCGTCTCGAGAGATTCGTAGCAGACTGGCACAATGCTCATGCAACTGTAGCAACAATCATGCCTCCTCCAAACGGACACAAGATTGCCGTTATCGGTTCAGGCCCTGCAGGTCTTACATGTGCAGGTGACCTTGCAAAGTTTGGTTATGATGTAACAATCTACGAGGCGCTTCACCTTGCAGGTGGTGTTCTTGTTTACGGTATTCCTGAGTTCCGTCTTCCAAAGGCTATTGTTCAGAAGGAAGTTGACAACCTCAAGGCTCTTGGCGTTAAGGTTGAGACAAACATGGTTATCGGTCGTGTTCTCACAATCGAGGAGCTTCAGAACGAGTACGGCTACGAGGCTATCTTCATCGGTACAGGTGCCGGTCTCCCAAGATTCATGAACATCCCGGGCGAGAACCTCAAGGGTGTTTATTCCGCTAACGAGTTCTTAACAAGATCCAACCTCATGAAGGCTTACCGTGACGATTCCACAACACCAATCCAGCACGCAAAGAATGTTGCTGTTGTAGGTGGCGGTAACGTTGCAATGGATGCTGCAAGAACAGCAAAGCGTCTCGGCGCAGAGAACGTTTATATCGTTTACAGACGTGGTATGGAAGAGCTTCCTGCACGTAAGGAAGAAATCGAACATGCAGAGGAAGAGGGCATCATCTTCAAGACTCTCACAAACCCTGTCGAGATTATTCCTACAGATGTAACAGATCCTCGTGACCCTGACTTCGGCTGGGCAAAGGAAATGAAGTGCGTAGAGATGGAGCTCGGCGAGCCTGACGCTTCCGGCAGACGCAGACCAATCGTTAAGGAGAACTCCGAGTTTGTTCTTCCTATGGACTGCATCATTATGGCTCTCGGTACTTCACCAAACCCACTCCTCAAGGCTACAACTCCCGGTCTTGACACAAAGAAATGGGGCGAGATTATCGCTGATGATAACGGTCTTACATCCATTGAGGGTGTTTATGCGGGTGGCGACGCTGTAACAGGTGCCGCAACAGTTATCCTTGCAATGGGCGCAGGTAAAACAGCTGCAAAGGCTATTGACGAATACATTCAGAATAAGTAAAATATTAAGGGCAGGATATCCTGCCCTTTTACTATTTGGAAATACAGGAGAACCACTATGAAATATGTAACAGAACAGCTTTTTAAGCTCATGGAAATCGACAGTCCCAGCGGATTTACATCCAGAGTTGCAGATTATACTGTAAAAGAGTTCAGAAGACTTGGAATGAACGCATGGCTCACAAATAAAGGCTGTGTTGTGGCTGAGCTCGGTGGAGAGGGAAATCCGCTCATCCTTGACGCACACATAGATAATTTAGGCGGTATGGTAGCCGAAATCAAAGGTAACGGTCGCCTCAGAATAACAAACATAGGCGGTATGAATGCAAACAATGCAGAGACAGAGAACTGCAAAATCTACTGCCGCATGTCAGATAAGGTTTACGAGGGAACACTTCAGATGAATGATCCTTCCGTTCATGTCAACGGAGAATACTCCTCACAGCAGAGAAAATGGGATGCAATGGAAATAGTCATTGACGAGCTCACAGCATCTGCAGAGGAGACGAAGGCTCTCGGAATAAATGTAGGCGATTTTGTCTGTTTCGAGCCAAGAACCCGCATTACAGAGAGCGGTTATATCAAATCCCGTTTCCTCGATGACAAATTAAGTGTTGCCATGATACTCGACCTTGCCCGTCAGATATCTGAAGGTGATGTAAAGCCAAATAGAAAGGTTTACGCATTCATCACAGTTTACGAAGAGGTAGGTCACGGTGCCTGCGCAGGTTTCCCTGATGATGCTGAGGAGATTATCAGCGTTGACATGGGCTGTGTAGGTATGGGTCTCAAATGCACAGAGAGACAGGTTTCCATCTGCGCAAAGGATTCAAGAGGACCTTATGATTACGAGGTGACAACAAATCTCATCAAGAAGGCAGAGGAGTACGGTATAGACTACGCTGTGGATATTTATCCTTTCTATGGCAGTGATGCCGATGCCGCTCTTGCATCCGGTCATGACTTAAAGCACGGCCTCATCGGTGCAGGCGTATACGCATCTCACGGATACGAGAGAAGCCACATTGATGGTGTAAAGAATACAATTGAGCTTATGAAGGCTTAT
>JAUNDK010000122.1 GCA_030526115.1 Clostridia bacterium | reverse complement strand
CCTTACTTGCATCTGTAATCTTAACAACCGGAATTATTCCTGTATTGTAAAGAAGTTCTTCAATATGATTCATTTTGCTGTACCTCTTTTTATTCTATATATCTGTATGTAAGCGGAAGAAGAATTCTACCGCAATCCCTGGATGTGAGTACTTCAAGATAAACATAAGATGCGGCTTCCTTAAGTTTTTCCTCATCAGTTTTTTTGCTTAAAATACCGCTTGTGGAAAAGGTTTTTTCTGCACCCGGTTCAATAAACAGCTGATCATCCAAAGTATAGCTGATAAAAGGATTATCAGTTTTTTTCAGATTGATAAACTCATTGTTGTAATACATCTGAACTGCAAACTGAAATGCGTCGCTGTCCACATTTTTAATTGTGATATTTATCGAGTAGGAATCACCTTTGTTGACAAATTCAGCTTTGGTAATTTCAAGACCCGCCGGAAGTTCTCTGTCATTATTAAATTCTTCATAGGCGGAGAGGAATGCATTCAGGTTTGGACTCAGGGAGTCACTCTCGAAATTATCGGATCTGAGAATATTCAGTATAAGCATGGATGCACTGATAATTACAACAGTTCCGACTGCAAGAAAAATTCCGAGAAGTACTCTTTTAAGCACCTTATGTTCCTTTTTTTCATTAAGTACCGGTTCTTCGATTATATATGTGATGTTATCTCTTCGCTTATTGTTCTTGTTCTGTTTTGCCATCAGGTCATGTATCCGCCCTTCATCGGTGAAGCTGCATGCTCTGTGTAGAGCTTAAGGACACCCTTTTTGTATTTAGGCTCTCTGGGTTTCCAGGATTTTTTTCTCTCCGCAAAGATTTCATCGATTTCTTCCGGAGTTTTCATTTCACCCTTAATGCCGATAACACGGAGTATTCTCTCCTTTACATCTATTTCAATGATGTCATCTTCTTCAACAAGGGCAATAGGACCGCCCTCTGCGGCTTCAGGGGAGATGTGACCGATTGCAGGACCCTTACTTGCACCGGAGAATCTACCGTCTGTCAGCAGTGCAATGGAAGCGGAAAGTTCAGGGTCAGAGGAAATAGCCTCTGTGGTGTAGAACATCTCAGGCATACCGGAACCCTTTGGTCCTTCATATCTTATGATAACGGCTTCGCCCGGATTAATCTTTTTCTTGAGAATAGCGGAAATTGCATCTTCTTCGCAGTCGAATGGCTTTGCCTTGAGTATAGCCTTGTGCATCTCTTTTGGAACAGCAGAGTGTTTTACAACACATCCGTCAGGGGCAATATTGCCTCTTAATACAGCAATGGTACCGTCGGTTCCGATTGGCATATCAAAGGTCTTAATTACATCTGTGCGCTTGAGGCCTGTTTTTGCCATGTATTCGTCACACTTTTCGTAGAAACCTGACTTCTTAAGGTCTTCAAGATTTTCTCCGAGAGTTTTACCTGTTACAGTCATAACATCAAGGTGAAGCTGAGACTTAATCTCTTCCATAATTCTCGGTACACCACCGGCATAATAGAAGAATTCAGCCGGCCATTCACCTGCAGGACGGATATTGAGGAGATAATGTGCACCTCTGTGCATCTTGTCAAAGTAATCTCCGTCAATTTCAATTCCGTATTCTCTTGCAATGGTAGGAACATGAAGCAGAGTGTTTGTGGAACCGGAAATAGCCGCATGTACCATAATTGCATTTTCGAAGGATTTCTTTGTGACTATGTCAGAGGCCTTTAAACCCATCTGAGCAAGCTTAACTGCCTGTTTACCTGCTTTGTATGCAAAATCCTTCAGGTCAGGGCTTGTAGCAGGCATAAGTGCAGATCCGGGGAGCATAAGTCCCAAAGCTTCTGCCATAATCTGCATAGTTGAAGCTGTACCCATGAAAGAACATGCACCACAGCTTGGACAGGCATGATGTTTGTAATATGTCAGCTGTTCTTCGCTGATTTCTCCTCTTTCAAACATGGCGGAATACTTGCCAATCTGCTCAAGAGTGAGCAAATCAGGACCTGCCTCCATAACACCACCAGTTACAACAATGGCAGGAATATCAATTCTTCCTATACCGATAAGCTCTGCAGGAACAGACTTATCACAGCTTGCGATGAAAATGCCTGCGTCAAAAGTTGTCGCATTGGCGTGAATTTCAATAAGGTTTGCAATGGCATCTCTGGAAACGAGGGAATAGTTGCCACCGTCATGACCCTGAGACATACCGTCACATATATCCGTTGCGAAATAAAGTGCGCCTTTACCGCCGGCATCCTGAACACCGGCATAGGCCTTGTTTGCAAAATCTATAAGATGAGCAGAACCCGGGTGGCTCTGTCCGTAAGTGCTTTCGATAAGAATCTGCGGTTTTTCAAGGTCTTCAACCGTCCAGCCCATACCCATTCTGAGTGGGTCCATTTCAGGGGCAAGGTTTCTGACTTCCTGACTCTTTAACATAAGCTATACCTCCAAAATACTAAGTACAGTCATTATATACCCATAAATCGAAAATATAAAGAGTTTTTCCTTAAAATGAATATAATTAATACATAGTTCATTTGACTTTTTACGGTCGTATCACTATACTATACAAAAAGACTAACTATTAAAAGTCAATAAGAATTTCAAGAAATTTTTAGATAAC
>JAUNDK010000121.1 GCA_030526115.1 Clostridia bacterium | reverse complement strand
ACTCTGAAACGTCTGAACGCTTTCTATGTTCACCAGAATCAGGCGTTCTTTGAATGTAACCGTCAAACCTCCCGGTACCTTGCTCCGCGATCAAAACCGTGCGAAAATACGAACGAACCCAACTGAATCAGTTGAATACGAAGGGAGCGTTCGAAATGAGCAAAAGTCTTCAAAAGCAGAACGAAGATAACCGATTACAGGTCTGGATGGAAAAAGTCAGTGAGTGCAGAGCAAGCGGTCTCAGCCAAAGCAAGTGGTGTGAACAGAATAATATTCCAAAATCAACCTACTCATACCGGCAACAGAGAGTATATGAGTTTCTCCGGAACCAACAGGAATCGCAGTTTGTGGAAGTCCCTGTAAAAAGGTCCAATTCATTAACAATCAATTGTGGTGAAATCAGTATAGAGATACCTGATTCTTCAGATGTGTCTCTGATTCATAATGTAATAAAGGCACTTAAATCATGCTGAACGATTTTAAGTGTGACTGCCCTGTATATATCGCATTCGGATATACTGATCTCAGAGGCGGAATAGACAGACTGGCAGCAAAGGTAACATCCGAGTTCAATCTAAATCCGTTTCAGAAAGCCCTGTTCATGTTCTGCGGAAGGAAAAGAGACAGGATCAAATGCCTTTACTGGGAAGGTGACGGATTTGTCCTCCTCTACAAAAGACTTGAAAACGGAGTGTTTCAATGGCCGCGAACGAGCAAGGAGGTTCATGAGCTTACTCCCCAACAGTACAGATGGCTTATGGAGGGTCTGAAGATAGAACAGCCCGGAGCTCACAGAAAAACCGGTGACTTTATCTTCTGTTGAAAACTTTTAAAGCTTAACAGCAAAACAGAGAAATGATCCTTCGGGGTCATTTTTTGCTTGTATTAAGGTTTGTCGAGTATTATCATTTGAGTATGGAAAACAAAATCTTACCCGAAATGATAACAATCTCCCGTGAGGAGTATGAAAAGTTAATATCCAAATCTCAGAAACTTGAAGCTCAAAACAAAACTCTTGAAACTCAGGTACAGTGGCTGTCAGAGCAGCTTGCCTTAGCCAATGCGAGAAAGTACGGCTCTGCAAGTGAGAAAATAGATCCAAATGCAATGGAACAGCTGAGTCTGTTTGCAAATGAAGCTGAATGGTATCTTGATTACAAGCCAACCAAAGAAGAACAGAAGGTCTCAGAGCATATCCGCAGAAAGAGAAGCGGAAGTGTTATTGACATTGTTCCCGAGGATGTACCGAGAGAAGTAGTTGAGCATAGAATAGATAACCCAATCTGTTCCGAGTGCGGAGAAACAATGACTGAAATCGGAAAGGAGTCAAGATATTCTCTTAAGATAGTACCGGCGACAGTGACAGTAGTTGAGGATGTATATTACAGCTATGCCTGCAAAAAATGTGAGCAGAATAATGTCTCAACTCCTGTTGTAAAAACACCAAGGGATAACCCTGTCATAAAGGGAAGTTTCGCTTCTCCTGAGGCTGTTGCCCATATTATGACACAGAAATTTGTAATGGGTTCACCTCTTTACAGACAGGAACTTGAGCTTAATCGTATGGGTGTGGATTTATCCAGGCAGACAATGTCAAACTGGATACTTACCGCAAGCGAAAGCTGGCTCAGTCCTCTGTATGACAGACTTCATGAGGAGCTTGCAAAGAGAGAAGTACTCCATGCGGACGAGACTACTCTCAGAGTCCTTAAGGAACCTGGAAAAGGATCTAACAGCAAATGCTACATGTGGCTGTACAGGACAAGCGGAAATACAGACAGGCATATTGTTCTCTATGATTATCAGAGAGACAGAAAGGCAGAGCATCCGAAGGAGTTTCTGAAAGGATTTAAGGGATATCTTCATGCAGACGGATATGCGGGATATCACAAACTGAGTGATGAAATCATTGTAGCGGGATGCTTCGCACATCTTAAGAGAAAGTTCCGAGAAGCAGCTGACGGAGGAATCAAGGATGAGAGCTACATAACAGCCTCAAGAACAGGTGAATCCTACATCAGCAGACTGATGCATGAAGACAGTAAACTAGAGGGATTAAATCCTGAAGAAAGACAGAAAGCACGTCTTGAGATTGTGAAACCAATCTTCGAGGCTTTATTGTCATGGGCAAAAACAATAAAGGCTGCACCGAAGTCAAAACTTGGAGGAGCGATACACTATCTGTTTGAACAGCAGAAGTATCTGGAGAACTGTTTCAGAGACGGAAGATGTGAGCTGACAAACAACAGAGCGGAAAGAAGTATCAAACCATTTGTAATAGACAGAAAGAATTTCCTATTCGCAAACACACCAAGCGGAGCAAAGCAGACAGGAATCATGTTCAGTATAATAGAGACAGCAAAAGAAAACGGCCTGGATCCGTACAGCTATCTGAGATGGTTATTCGTCAAAATGCCAAACACAGATCTGACTGTTGAAAACTCCATGGATCAGTTCTTACCTTGGAACGCTCCCAATGAATGCAGAAGCAGAATCAAAGGTTAATATGTAGCAACAGATCCCGGACTCGCTGAGTTCGGGAACTTCTATTCTATACGCTGGGAGTTTTGACGGTTACCTTAAATCTATAACAAGACACTGAAAGATAGTGAATGATACGCTACGGTGTGGGC
>JAUNDK010000120.1 GCA_030526115.1 Clostridia bacterium | reverse complement strand
TGTTCCCTCCTCTTAAAACACGAAGGGTTCCATTTGAAGAATCTTTTTGGTCTTGCTTTTTGAATGATAAACCTGTAACGATATTAACAACATCTTTAAAAGCACACCATTTCCAATTATCCGGTAACTCAAAGAAATCATCTGTTGCACCTGTAAATGTTGAATCAATAGTGACTGGTGTTTCATCACTATTATTTTCCACCAGCTTGCCCTCTATTGCCCGCTGTAAAATACTCGCTTTAAGTTCCTGTGGTGTCATGACTTACCTCCGAGTATTGCGGTAATGTCTGCAAGAACACGGTCTATCTCCGCATTAAGGCTTGCCCTGTGCTCCTCGTAGCGCTGAATGAGGTCCATGGGGTCGAGTATCTCCTCTTCCTCATGTGGGTAACCACAGCGGTCAAGGTTGAAGCCGAGCTCGCCTGTGAGCTCATCGTAAGAATAGCACTTTGCCTTGTCGAAACCGTCGATGTTAATCTCTGTGCGGTTGTTCCACCACTCGACAACGGGGTCGAAATGCTCAAGCTTCATGGGTTTTGTTTTGCTGAAGTGCTTGTAGCCCTCCGGCATATCGAGGCGGTAGAACCATGTGCGCTCGGTTCTGCCTGTGTTATCGAAGAAAAGTATGTTTGTGGTGATGGATGTGTACGGAGAGAACACAGAGCCCGGCAGACGGATAACCGTGTGCAGATTGTACTCTGAGAGGAGTTTCTTCTTGATGTTCACCTTGGCGTTGTCTGTACCGAAGAGGAAGCCGTCAGGAAGAATAACCGCGGCACGGCCGTTCTTTTTCAGGCGGTACATTATTACGGACATGAAAAGGTCCGCTGTTTCACTGGATGCCAGGTCGGACGGAAAGTGGTTCTTCACGTCGTTTTTCTCACTGCCGCCGTAGGGTGGGTTCATTAAAATAACATCTGCCCTGTCGCCCTCGGTGTAATCGAGTACATCCCTTAAAAGGGTGTTGTCGTGGTAGATTCTCGGAACATCTATATCATGCAGAAGCATGTTTGTTATGCACAGCATGTATGGGAACTGCTTTTTCTCTATGCCGTAAATGGAGTCGGAGTATTTCTCCATGTCCTCGGTGGTAACTACCTTTTTTCTCAGCTCCTTGAGCCAGCTGGTTAAAAATCCGCCTGTACCGCAGGCATAGTCCGCCATGGACTCGCCCACCCGGGGGTTAATCATCTTCGCCATAAAATCGGTTACGGCTCTCGGTGTGTAGAACTCACCTGCGGATCCTGCGGACTGAAGCTCCTTGAGTATGGTCTCGTAAATTTCGCCGAAGGCATGGTTTTCTTCGCCGTCGGATAAATCCAGCTCATCTATAACATTGATAACCTGGCGCAGAAGCACACCGTCTTTCATGTAGTTGTTCGCATCGGCAAAAGTGGTCTGAACTATCGCCTTTTTAATCGGTGTGGATGCATCCACAGGCAGGTTTTTAAGTGTGGGGAAAAGTGTGTTGTTGACGAAATCGAGGAGGGTATCGCCTGTCATGGTTCTGCCGCTTCTGTCATCGTGGGCCCAGTTCTCCCAGCGGCACTCCTCGGGAATTACGGACTCGTAGTCGTCCTCGTCAAACTCCCAGTCCTCTTCCTTGGTGGCGTAAACCTTTAGGAAAAGCATCCATGCTATCTGCTCGATTCTCTGGGCATCGCCGTTGATTCCGGCATCGTTTCTCATTATGTCTCGGATTCTTTTGACGAATCCACTTAAATTTGCCATTGCTTATTCTCCTGTATTATCCTATGCTGTAAATCTGTTCTTCAAGCTCTTTTACCGCTTCAAGGTAGCCGTTCTTTCCTCCGAAAAGCTTAACTATCCTTGACGGTGAACCTATTCTGCTGAACGGGTCGAGCTTTAATATCTCGGTTTTCTCAACCTCGTAAATACCTGAGTTCATGTATTTCTCGAGCAGGGCCTCAAGAACCTCTCTTGCAACTCCGCTGTATTTGTTGAGGTAGTCACGCTTCTTCACGTTGTTTGCACGCTCTTTGCGGGTGAGCGGTTTTGCATCGAAGGCAACATGGCAGATGAAATCGTAATCGTCAACTTCGCTCATGTTCTGGTCAGCCTTGACCGCATCGATGTCTATGCCCCTATCTGCGAGGAGCTTTTTAATTTCCTCTTTGCCCTCTTTGCTGTTCCACTCTTTATTGAACACATCGAGGTTTGCGTATTCGCCGAGGATGTTCTCTTTGGTGTAGTCGGTTATGCTCTCCTGCCTGAGGAGCTTGCCGTTGGCGTCGTAAATCGCAACGGTTCTGTATATTACATCCACCTGACATCCGTTTCTGTCAACGTAGGGCTTTGGGCTTTTCGGGCCCGGTGGGTCAATCGGATCAGGCGGTGTTTGCGGGTCTTTCGGGTCCTTCGGTTTTGGCGGTTCGAAATTCTCGTCCATCTCAATAGGGCCGTCCCAGTCGGGGTCGCTGAACAGTCTTGAGACCCCGCGGAAGTCCATTACGACAAAGTGGGTTTTGCCCTCTTTCTCACGAAGTCTTGTGCCACGGCCGATAATCTGCTTGAACTCCGTCATGGAGCCTATCATTTCATCAAGAACGATGAGCTTTGTCATCTTGCAGTCCGCACCTGTGGAAAGTAGCTTTGATGTTGTGGCGATAACCGGATAAGGCTCTGCCACAGAGATG